>JASGEU010000121.1:0-25784 GCA_047606065.1 Mobilitalea sp. | reverse complement strand
TGATAATCGCAAATAGTATACTGAGTAGAACTAAGCCTTTATACGGAACAATTGATTTTAAAACTCTTTGAAAAGTATCCTTACTCTTGCTCTTAATTGATTTGGTCTGCATTATTGATCACCACCATTTCTATACTGACTGTCATAAATCTCTTTATAGATAGTGCAGTTTTCGAGGAGTTCCTCATGAGTTCCCATACCGACTAAAGATCCATCCTCTAAAACGAGGATTTGATCTGCCTGCATTACACTGGAGGCTCTCTGGCTTACAATAAATACGGTCATTGACTTTGGCAAGCTACGAAGTGCTTTCCGTAAGGCAGCATCAGTGGCATAATCAAGTGCACTTGAACTGTCATCTAAAATTAATATTTTAGGATTCTTAATCAGGGCACGAGCTATGGTGAGTCGTTGTTTTTGACCACCGGACAGGTTCCTTCCTCCCTGTTCTACAGGATCCTCCAATCCATATTTCTTTTCTTTGACAAATTGGTCAGATTGGGCGACTGCAAGCGACTGCCAAAGCTCTTCATCCTTTGCATTTTCATTGCCTAGTAATAGGTTAGAGCGAATGGTGCCTTTAAATAAAAGTGCCTTCTGCATAACAACCCCGACTAAATCTCGTAATTCGCTCTTGCTGTATTCCTTTACTGGTTTTCCAAAGAGGGTAATGGTACCAGAGGTTGCATCGTAAAATCTGGGTATCAGGTTAATAAGGCTGGATTTACCGCTGCCGGTGCCGCCGATTATTCCAATCGTTTGTCCGGGAGAGACGCTAAAAGTTATATTGTTCAAGCTGTTTTCACCGGCACCTTTATAAGTAAGGGAAACCTGATCAAACTCCACTGCCTTCGACGTATTTTCCTGATAAACACTTTTTAAAGAATACGGAAACTCCATTTCTGTTCGGGTTTGAAATATTGTCTGAATTCTACCGGCACAAGCAATACCTTTGGTGATCTGAATAATCAGATTAGCAAGCTTTACAAGCTCTATTAAAATCTGACTCATATAGCTGACGAGAGCAATCACATCACCTGTTTTCATATCACCAAGATTAACATTAATAGCTCCGGTATATAATATTGCGATGATGCCAAGATTAGCTATAATAAAAGTAATCGGATTCATTAGTCCGGAGATACGGCCAACCTTTTGCTGTAAGGTTGTAAATAACGAATTTGCCCTTTCGAATCTGGAAACTTCGCTTTGCTCCTTGTTAAAGGTTCGAATAACACGAACACCGGATAGGTTTTCTCTGGTGATACCCATGAGCTGGTCAAGTTTTTCCTGAACCTTTTTATATAACGGCATGGTATAAAACATAATGCAGAAAACGATAAGGGAAAGAAGAGGAATGACCACAACAAAAATCATCGCCGCATTTCGATTTATATGAAATGCCATGATTAAACTTCCAACAACAATAAAAGGACTGCGCAGAAACAGTCGTAAGAATAGGTTGAGACCATTCATCACCTGATTGGTATCACTGGTCATCCGAGTAATTAAAGTACTGGTTCCCAAGGTGTCCATTTCAGAAAATCCAAGGGACTGTATGTGCATAAAAAGGGAACGGCGTAAAGCGGTTGCATAACCTACCGCTGCTTTGGAAGCATAATATTGTGCTGTTATGCTGCAGATAAGTCCAATTATACCAAGAATTACTAATATACCGGATTGTCTTATTATATAATTGGTATTCCTATCCGCAATACCGATATTAATTATAGAAGCCATGATCAAAGGAACCAGTAAATCAAAGGAAGCCTCCAGCATCTTAAAAACAGGTGCCAATATGCTTTCTTTTCGATAACCCTTTAGGAAAGATAACATTTGTTTCATTTAAAAACCCCTTTCTCGTTGGTGCGAGTACTTCATACAGTTTACTACGAAATATGGTGAATGAAAACATAATATATGAAAATTTTAGGTAAGTGGATATTTAAGTAGTGTTACTATAAGTTATTAAAGCTCAATAAACTTTATTATATAATAAAGCTAGTATTGGAAGCTTCAGGTATATTATTCAGGGTAGATTCCTCTAATAATTCAGCAGGAATAACAAGTAAGATGAGGTGAATTATTACTAATAACTGACAATTATGCAGAAGTTGTGATAGAATAAGATTGTAAGAGAGGGCTGGTGATTTAATGAATGAAAAAATTCTAGTAATAGAGGATGAGAAAAAGATAGCGGATGCGATTGTCTATGCTCTAAAACGAGAGAACTATATAACCGAAGTGGTATATCATGGTGGTGAAGCCCTGGAAAAGCTAAAGGTATTTCAACCAGATGCAATTATATTAGATGTTATGCTGCCAGGTATGGATGGATATGACATACTAAAGAAGCTCCAAGACAAGAAGGATAGTATTGGAGTTATTATGGTAACCGCTAAGGAAGATATTATTAATAAAATACTGGGGCTGGAATTAGGTGCTGATGATTATTTAACGAAACCCTTTGATATGAGAGAGTTATTGGCACGTTTAAAATCTCTCCTTCGCAGGATGCAGAAAGTGGAAAAGAAACAGGAGACGGACGAAGTGATATTGGGAGGTATTGAACTCCATAAGGAAAAACGTACCGCATATGCCGGAGGGAAAGCTCTGGATTTGACACCAAAAGAATATGATATGCTGGCAATGTTAATATCCAGTCCCGAAAGGGTTTATACCAGAGAGCAGTTACTTAGTCAAATCTGGGGTATGGATTATTTTGGTGGGACACGAACCGTAGATATTCATGTTCAAAGAGTTAGAAAAAAGCTGGGCTTAGATTATGAAAATGTAATTCAGACGGTTTATGGAGTTGGGTATAAAGCCATAGGAGGGAATAGTGAGAATTAGCATAAAACTTAAATTCAGTCTATTCCTTGCTGCTTTATTACTCCTGGTGGTTGCAGTTTTAAGCATTCTTGTTTTGCGGGGGATTAGGGATAATCAAAAAGAACAGTACGAGCAATATTTGTCACAGCAGGCAAAGACAGCAAATACTTATTTGCTTCAAAGAATTTTATCTGAGGATAATAAGATTCCAGAAACCTTTTTAAAAGATAAGGGACAGTCCTTTGCAGAGCAATTGGAAGCAATCAGTGGTTTGTCCCTGGTTATCTACAATAAAAATGGAGAATTAGTCAGTAAAAAAATAACAGATACGGAGTCAGAAAATATTAAGAGAACCCTTCAATATGCTCTGAATAATAAAAAAGTTTATCTCACAGTAGAAGATGCTTTATATTATCTTTCTCCATTGACCATTGGTAAGGAGCAGGTGGGGGTAGTCCAATTTTATTATTCTCTTACGGAACAGCAGAACTTCTATCACAATATCCTAAGACTTTTTCTTTCTATTGGAGCAGGTTTGTTTATCCTTAGCTTTTTATTAGGTAATTTCTTCTTTGGTTCCTTTGCAAAGGGTATTATAAAGCTGGACCTTATGGTAGATCATATAAAGGAAGGGCAATATGAAACTACGATCCTAAAGCGAAGAGATGAAATTGGTAAGTTAAGCAAAGGAATTCATGCAATGGGGGCACAAATCAGCAGTACCATTCAAGGTTTGGAAACGGAACAGACTAAACTTAAGCTGGCGGTTGAGAAGCTATCAATTCTTGATAAACAACAGAAACAGTTTATTGGTAATGTCACTCATGAATTTAAAACTCCGCTGACGTCTATTAAAGCATATCTTGACTTGTTAGAAATGTATCCGGATGATGAGGAACTTTTACAGACTGCCACCACCAATATTAAAAGTGAAACCCAACGATTATATGAAATGGTGGACAAGGTGTTACAGCTATCAGCATTAGAAAAGTATGATTTTGAACAACAATGGGAAAAGCTTTCGGTGAAGCTGGTTACTCAGTCCGTCCTAAATAGTTTAAAAGGGAAAATGGATAAGTTCGGAATTCGTCTTAGTGCCGAACTCAAGGAGGCATATATTCATGGAGATAAGGACAGTTTAACCATCATATTAATTAATCTGTTAGATAATGCAATTAAATATAATCGTGCAAATGGAAGTATTATTGTTAAAACAGGTGTATCGAATGAACAGGTGAAGATTGAGATTACCGATACTGGGATTGGGATACCAATAGAATTGAGGGATAAGGTTTTTGAGCCCTTTTATATGGTAGATAAGAATAGATCCAGAGAAAGCGGTGGAGCCGGCTTAGGTTTATCATTGGTTAAAAAACATGCAGAAGCAATGGGAGGAAGTGTGGAACTATTAAATACAGGGACTGGGGGCAGTAGTTTTAGAGTGACCTTCCCGGCTGCCTATATGTTTACAAGTTAGAAACAATTGTTTACAGAGTGGATATAAACGTATATTGTAATGAAACATTTTCTTGATAATCTTAGTTCATGGAAGTGAACCACAGGCTTTCAAAAGAATGGAGGATATATATGAAAAAGAGAAGAATAGCACAGATTATGTGTACACTTATTTTACTAATGACAGCTGCGGGATGCAGTATAAAAAGTGAAGAAAACAAAGTAGACTTACCAAATACAGATGATACAATTACCATTGTAGATGAGGATACTACAGATGTAGAAGAGCCTGAATTAACCATTGGAAATATTGTGAACCTGGATAATATGGAAATCTCTGATTGGTTGGATTCAGAAACAGTAATTGTTTCAAAAGAAAATGATACCTTAGACAAAATGAGTCTTGCTGAACTATCAGACTTCTATCCAAGAAGTTTATATCAGTACAATATTAAAACTAAGGAATTCAAACTTTTAAAAGCAGAACAAGATATTAATCTGGGAGGCGCAAAGCTTTCACCTGATAAGAAAAATCTGATATATTCTGGGTACAGCTTAGGCGATGCAACCTATTATGTACTAAATCTTGAGACCTTAGAAAGCTTTTCACTTACAGGTGAAGGGATTGGCAGTGCAGGCAGTGCAAAATGGGCAGATAATTCAACCGTAATTGGAACAGGATATACAAGTGGTGCTTATTATGCCGATATGGATGGTAAAATTACAATGATTCCTGAATTTGATCAAAAAGCGATCTATATTATTGATAAAATCGACAATACCATTTATTACAATACAGCAGAGGATAACACCTTAATGTCGTATAATCTATCTACGAAGGAAACTAAAAATCTTGGGATATCCAGTGTAGTTGGAGTATATCCTTCTCCTGAAAATAATCAATTATTAGTTTTACAGTACAGTGGTTCAAAGCAAGTGCTTGTTGTCAGTGAGTTAGATGGCAGTAATGTGAAGACAATTGCCGAAGGTGTTGAACTTGGCGGAGCTTCCTGGTCTCCCAATCAGCAATTGGTAGCTTATTATAGCAAGAGTGAAGGAGCCAACTCGGTAGGTACTTTGATGGTATATGACTTATTAACAGGGAAGGCTACCCAGGTTGCAGTAGGTGTTGAGAATATTACTACCTGCTGGAGTGCCTCCGGTAATGAACTGACATTTACACAGTGGGATGGAAATCAGTATAACAGCAGTATTGTTACTCTGGAGTATTCTATAAAATAAGGTTGTACGGACCATAGCATTTCAAAAAGCAGGTTATTACTTGCGGATGAAAGCTATGGTCCGTTCTTTTTAAAACTTTCATTGACACATCTGGTCTATTGTGATAGACTGAACTTAACATCAGTCGATTGCAATAGACTAGAAAGAAGGTATTCAAATGCAATACACAATTTTTGAGAGTGAGTATCGATTTTTATTAATACTTTGGGAAACGGAACCCATAAGTTCACCGGAATTGGTTAAGATCTGCGAAGAAAAACTGGGCTGGAAGAAGTCTACTACATATACAGTAATTAAAAAACTAACGGAAAAGAAGATAGTTGAAAGTAAGAATACGATTGTATCCACCCTGGTAGGCAGAGAACAGATTATCAGGCAGGAAAGTGATATGTTCTTAGAGAAAACCTTTGGGGGAGATATACCTCAATTATTTGCGACCTTTCTTAGGGATAGAAAAATTTCAAGAGAAGAGGCAGATCGATTGAAGAAAATGATTGAGGAGGCTTCGGAAAATATATGAATCTTTTAGACATTTTATTAAGAATGAGCCTGCAAGCTTCCATACTCATAGTTGTGGTATTAGTTATAAGATTGTTTATTAAAAAGCTTCCCAAAATCTATACCTGTTTCCTGTGGGGATTGGTACTCCTAAGGCTATTATGTCCGGTTTTTATTGAAAGCAGTTTTAGTTTAGTGCCCCAAATGGACAGCAGCCGGGTAGTATCCACAGAGCAGAATCAGCCGTCTGCATCAAACACCCTTCCAGGTAGCAGCAATGGCAATACACAAGTTAACGAGGCGACAGAGAGCAACGAAGAACCAACGAATACTAATCCAATTTATTACCCGTCAACATCTTCTACAGCTGTAGATCATACTGCCCAATCAACATGGGATTTAGAAGTTATCCTTATTGCAGTAGTTATGATTGGAATCGCTATCATGAGTATCGTTCATATTATACAATATGTAAGAATAAAACATTTACTTCGAACAGCAGTAATAGCACAGGATGGTGCTTGGGAATGTGACCGCATTCACTCACCGTTTGTCATGGGGTGTATCCAGCCGCGTATCTACCTTCCTTTTGGCATCTTTGGATCAGAAAGAACTTATATAGTTCATCATGAACGATGCCACATCAGACATTTTGATCCGCAGCTGCGTATTTTGCAGATAATTGCGTTATGTCTGCACTGGTGGAATCCGTTGGTATGGTTAGCAGTATATCTGATGAATCAGGATAGAGAAATGTTTTGTGATGAGGCAGTGTTAAAACACGCGGATATCAATGCTAAAAAAGAATACTCACAAACACTTCTTAATTTTGCAATGAAACAGAGTAAATTAGCAATCATTGTTTCCTTTGGTGAAACGAATACAGAAAGCAGGATTAAACATATTATGAAATTCCGTAAACCGAAGTTAGTACTAAGTATATTATTAATCTTAATAATCGGGTTGTGTGCCTCTTGTTTCCTCACTGTTCCTGGAAAAGAGGGGAATAAGGATTTAGATCCGAATACCAATGATGTAACAGTTACACCTCAGATAAGTCCGCAGCCAACGACAGAACCAACACCTGCAGTGATCGAGGAAGAGCCAGCGGATACCACCAAGCTAAACAAAGACGAATTTATACAATTGGTTATGAAGTATCTTGGAGATGATAATAAGTCTGGATTTGCTTCACTTATAAAATACCCAATTAAGTTAAGAATAGATGACCAGGAAAAGGTTATGCAGAGTGAAGAAGATTTCCTGCTAGTTTATGATCAGATAATAACACAGCAACTGAAGTCTTTGGTTTTAGCTACCAGTAATAAAATTGAGAACATGTATGGAGTAGGCTTGGGGAATGGCAGTCTTTGGCTAGAGACTTTTGATGAGGCAGGATATCAGATTTATGCAATTAATAATGCAAGTGAGCTAACCGTTCCTGAAAATAATGCATTAAAGGATACTTGGGATACTTTAATCGCCCAATCTGGTATATCTGCACAGGAAAGTGAAACTTGGTATGCAAGATTAATTAAGGATATTCCATACGCAGAAGGAAGCTATAACCTTCGAGGTATTTATTATGAGGATTTGGATAACGAAGGTACAAAGGATCTGGCGATTTTGCTCTCCTTAAAAACCGGAGCAATTACCACAGACGATTATCCTAAAGCATATCTGGGTTTTTATATGAATGAGGATGCTGCCTATGTGAAAGAGCTAAAGGACGGGAATTTCTATATGGGATTTCGTCAACTTCTCACTGGTGATATAGACAATGATGAAAATGCAGAAATTATCTGTAGTCTTGACACTGGTGGCAATGGCGGCAATGGTTCTGTTACGAAATATATTTTTAAATATAAGGAGAATAGCCTTGTACCAATGAGCTTTCCAAGAGGTGATTTGGAAGGATTTGAAGATATGATAGATGAAGGCTATGTGGTAAATGTATTATATGGAAAAGGAGATAATAAATACAAGGCAGTTTGTGACGAATTAGGTCAGACGGTTGAATTCAATGCAGACAATGCTTTGGATTCCGAGGGTAATAAAATAGTTCACAATATGAAAGAGGATGAAGTTGCCGGAGGAAATACCCGAGGATTTACCTCGTTTGATATCATCAGTAAAAATGGGCGTGAATATCTTATAGCGAAGGAATATCTGCATGGAGAAGCTGGTATCGCACACCAGGTGGGTTGGGCTACATTCTTACTGGATTGGGATAAGGATGGAACTCCGTTGGTATTAGAATTTGGAGTAGAGCAGTAATAAGATTAAAACGGTAATAAGATTAAAGTAGTGATAAGAGTAAATCAGTAATAAGATTAAAACAGTAATAAGATTAAAACAGTAATAAAATTAGAGGAGCTATTGCAAAGAATAACGATTGCAATAGCTCCTTTTGCGAATGCAAATAAGAACTAAAGTTTGTAATATAGCTATTTGCAAATTTACAAACAGATAAATATATGGTATATTTGGAAATACTCCAATTTGATACTTAAAAAAATGAATGTAGTTTAGAAGCCTTAAAAAGTAGATTACGATTAAAATAATAAATAAAACAGGACGAAAGGACAGGTGAGAAAATAATATGAACTCAATTATTGAAGTTAAAAATTTTACGAAAAGCTATGGTAATTTCACGGCTGTGAATGATATAACTTTTGATGTGCAAGAAGGAAGTGTATTTGCATTTCTAGGACCGAATGGGGCTGGTAAAAGTACAACAATTAATACCCTATGTACGATTTTTGAAAAAACTGCTGGAACCCTGCTGATCGATGGCAAGGATGTTACAGAACAAAAAAGCGAGGTTAGAGCTGCAATTGGTGTAGTATTTCAGGATTCAACCCTGGATGCCAAGATGACAATTGAAGAGAATTTGAAAATGCACTGCGTGTTTTATAACATACCCAAAAATGAAGTAGAGGAGCGCATACAGTTCGTATTAACTCTGGTTGATTTATTAGCCGAGAGAAAGAAACTGGTTAGTGCCTTATCCGGAGGTATGAAACGACGTGTTGAAATAGCGCGCGGACTTATTCATTATCCAAAAGTATTATTTTTAGATGAGCCAACCACCGGTCTTGACCCACAGACAAGAGCACATATCTGGGAGTATATTATTAAGCTTCAAAAAGAAAGAAATATTACCATATTTCTCACCACACATTATATGGAAGAAGCAGAGATTTGCGATAAAATTGCAATTATTGATGGTGGGGTTATTGTAGCACATGATACGCCTTATGCATTAAAAAAACAATACACCAAGGATAAAGCGTATATCACTACTAAAAATGGAGAAGTGTTGGAACAGTTATTGTTAAAACATGATTTGAGCTATGAAAAAAAAGAAGGATATTATAAAGTAATAGCTGAAAATCTGGAAGGATTATTACAGGTACTAAGTGACCATAAAGAAGAAATCACCAACATTGAAATAAAAAAAGGTACCTTTAACGATGTATTTTTAGAGATTACAGGTAAGAAAATTAGGGAGGAGGCTTAATATGAGTACCGTATTTGCTTTATGGAAAAGAGGCTTAAAAGCCTTTATAAGAAATAAAACAGGTTTAATATTTTCATTGATCTTTCCATTTTTCTTTGTCTATGTATTTGGCGCGGTTTTTAAGAATGATTTTATTGATAATCCTATTGCCTATATGCTCTCCGGTGTTATTATCACTACAGTATTTGAAGGTTCCCTGAATCTTGCATCATCAACGGTGGATGATATGGTCAGCGGATTTATGAAAGAGGTATTGGTATCCCCTGCCAAAAGAATAGCTGTTGCAATGGGACAGTTATTATCAGCTGCTACCGTTTCGACCCTGCAAGGGCTATTGATTTTAATTATAGGATTATTTATTGGTATAAAGTTCACGACCTGGACTACGCCTTTGTTCATCTTGATTTCCATGATAAGCATTGGTCTTGTATTTTCTGGAGTCGGGTTGTTTATGGCAACCAAAGTTCGGAATGGACAGACCTTTCAGATCATAAAGACTGCGGTGACAATGCCCCTGACATTTCTTTCAGGAGCCTATATACCATTATCAATGTTACCTGGAACCCTTAAATATGTGGCTTACATTAATCCGATGACCTATGCAACAGCCTTCTTTCGAATGATTGTTTTGGAAAAAACAGACCTTTCCACGGCGGAACTGATACAGGAGGAACTGGCGATTAGTATTAATGGCTTTATTGTTACTCCATTTATGTCCTTTATTATTATTTTAGCAATTGGTCTGGTGTTTTTACTGTTATCCACACTATCGTTTGTTAAGACGGATTTTTCCAGGTTGAATAGAAGCTCAACAGATGGTAGTGCAATTTGGGGCTAAGTCTTTTAATATTCGTTAAAAATTTAAATAAGGAGCGCGGGGAATGGCGAAAGAAAATACGACAATCTATATTATTCTGGGGTTATTAAATCATGAAGATCTAAGTGGCTATGATATTAAGAAAAGAGCAGACGATATGATTAGTAGCTTTTGGGAAGTGGGTTATGGTCAAATATATCCAACACTTGCGAGGCTCGAAAAGGATGGACTGGTAACGAAACGAATCAGCGAGGAGACCAAGGGACCGGAAAGGAACCTATATTCCATTACCGAGGCTGGCAGATTAGCTTTGACGGATTGGTTGAAAGTGCCCGAGCAAAAGGAATATGTAAAATATGAAATCCTGCTTAAACTGTTCTTTGGGAGTTTGGTTCCGTTAGAGGATAATACAAATAGAATTGAAGCCTTTAAGGAAAGGCATATAGAAAACCTGAAAATGATCGAAATGTTTAAGTCAAACCTGGAGGGTGTTTTAGGAGAGCAGCAGGATCATATTTTCTATTATATTACTGTATTATTTGGACAGCACCTTTATAAAGCTTATCTGGATTGGGCGAACGAAGCTATAGAGCTGCTGGAGGGAGATGCACAAAAATATCTTGATTCCATACCTGGGGTTTGATATAATATAGATATGTTTAAACGGCATTCCTGGGAGTTGGGAATGCCTTTCTTATATAGTATTTGAAACACATGACGAGCAAAAAAGGAACGACCCTATGGAATGGATAAAGGAAGGATTAAAGCTTTTCGTAAGCAGATCCAGTAAGGAACAAAAGGAGTTTGAGAAATATAACAGTCAGGTAGTTTTGGGTAGAATTAGGCTGATTTCAATGGCTACTCTTTGCCTGACTATTTTCTGGGTCTATTTAGATTGGACAATTATAAAAAGCGGTGCCGATAGGATATATACTACGACACTTATTGTTATGCATGCCATATGTGTAATTACGTCCGCTGCATTTTTGATCTTTTATAAATGGATCGTGCAAAAGAAGGGGAATAAATATTATCGTATTACTTCTTTTATAATTAAACTCTATGTTTTTCTCTATATTTTGTTTGGAGCATTATCCTCCATTAACAGTCAATTACATACAGGTAATCTATATTCCTATATTATACTTATTTTAATTGCTGCAATTGCATTTTCCTTAAAGCCTTCCTATATGCTTTTTGCATTTGGAGCAAACCATTTGATATTTCTTATAGGATTAGCTCTTTATTGTAAGGATATAGATCTTTTAATTGCGAAACAAGCGAATGCCACTGTATTTGTTGGGGCGGCAGCTTTGTTAGGAGTTATATTCTACAGACAAAGAATGCTCGAATTCTTTTATAGAAAGAAGCTAAAAGCAAGTGAAGAAAACTTTAAAAGGCTATTTTACATAAATCCTTATCCAGTGCTTATTACAAGGTTGAAGGATGGAAAGATTATCGAGGCAAGTAAGAGAGCCTGTAGCTTAATAGGAATTGATGAAGATGGAATCAAGAATTATCATAGTATAGATCGTTTCATTCAGAATGAAAGTAAAATTGCTCTTTTGGATGAACTGAAAGAACATAACAACACCTATAATCGAATTGTAGAATATAATTTTAACGGTAATCAGATGTGGGTTACGGCTAATTATGAATTAATTGATTACCATGGTGAAAAATGCATTCTGACAGGTATTATGGATATAACAGAAATCAGGAAGAATGAAGAAGAATTGTCACATTATGCTTCAACTGATGCCTTAACAGGTATTCTGAATAGAAGGATGGGATTAAAAAAATTAGAGGAACTATTAGAAGAAGCAAAGGATTCACCTATAGAATTTGTACTTTGTTTTTTGGATATTGATAATTTAAAGAAAGTAAATGACACCTATGGGCATACCGAAGGAGATCGATATATCATAACCATTTGTGAAATGATACAAAGTAAGATTCAGGAGGATGATATCTTTTTCCGATTAGGTGGTGATGAGTTCATCATTATTTTTAGAAATAAAAATAAAATTCAAGCGGAAAGCGTTTGGAATGAGATAAAAGAGCAACTGATTGCAAAGAATGTACAAGAGAAAAATCCCTATCAAATAATGGCGAGTCATGGGCTGTTTTACTATTCTTCTGAAATGGATATAGATGATATTGATTTAGAAGAAATCATTGAAAAAGCAGATAAGCAAATGTATAAAGAGAAACGGAAAACGAAGAAAGAAAGTATGAAAACAATTAAAATAGTAAAGTGAACTTCAGCTTGGTAAAAGAATGGGATTACTTAAGACCGGGAAGGTTTTTTGGGAAACCACCCTTTTTCAACCCGTTTTTTCTGTTCTTTTAGCTCGATAATGGACCAGAGGCTGGAACAACCAAAGATAGCTAAAATTGCGGAAAGAACATGAGATACTACAATGCAAGAAAGTACAAGCGCAATAATTCCGATAATAAGAAAAACTGGCCATATTTTGTCAGTGAAATAATATTCACACTTAATAACAATGGGATGAAAAATTCCTATGATCAAAAATGCAGTACAACCTATGATTAATCCACCGAAACTCATGTAAAATCTCCTTACAACTTTATTTTTGTAAATTATATAATTGATATATTTTTGTCCTGTTATATAAATTGTTCTCATATTAGTCGAAATATTATTTTCTGTCAAGGGTTAGGTAAATAATTACATAATATAGTATTTATGGCTGGAATAACGTTTAAATAATAACTAAATATATCACCAAATAGATATGCAATGAAAAATTTAATAGGAAATTTAGTCTATTTGTACCTTTGACATTTGGAAAATAATTGGTTAAAATAAATTTAATGATTACCTCAAGAAGGAACCATAAAAAATACTAAAGGAGTTAGCACAATGAAATCACAGAAGATCAATGTAACAAGAGTATTATGTTTAATGGTGTTATTCGTTGCTTTATTGGCAGGAAACTTATTCGTACCAGCACAGGTAGCTGAAGCAGCTGCAAAGAGTCCATCTCTTAGTGCAAAAGAGATGACAATTCCTATGGGCAAAATGAGTGGAAAGGTTAGTTGGGACACTAGTTTATATGAAACTAGCTTCGCTAAGAAACTTTCTGTAAGTAACAAAGTATCAGGTGCAACCTACAGCTTCACATCAAGTGATGCAAAAGTTGTTACTATCAGTAAAGATGGTGGGTATCTTACTGGTCTTAAAGCGGGAAGTGCAACAATTACCTGCAAACAGACGTTAAAAGGCAAAACCACTACAATTGGTAAATGCAAGGTTACTGTGAAAAAAGCTATTTTTAAGGCTGATCAAAAGGAATTTAGCGTTGGAAGTGGTGAATATAGTATTCAAAGCTTTGTGAATTATGATGACAAAGCATTTTATATCTTATATCGTAATCCAAGTGCAACCTATACTTGGACTACAGATAGTAAAAACTTCACTATTAAAGACATTAAGATTGATGCTGCTTATATCGATTCACTTGACATAGCAGATGAGTGGAAAGGTTTATATAAAGAACCTTTGGGTGATGGTTGTATTTACGGATATGAATATACTGCAAAAAAAGCAGGTACCTATACTGTAACTGTAAAAGAGACCTATAACAAGAAAACTGTTACAGTTGCAACATTTAAGGTTACTGTAAAAAAATAATATTAGAGCCTGATTTAATATAATGGAAAGAGCTATCTCAAATCTATGGATTTTTGATAGTTCTTTTTTATGTAGGAGCAACAGTGTGGAAACTCTTTTCTATAATCAGCCGGCTTTTGTAGACATAAAAGCTACTGGAAGGTATAATACTAGTAAAAACGAATGATTATTAGAACAAAATGAAATAGATGGTACGATATTAAAAATGTATTCGATAAATAATATAAGCTTTATATTAGATAGCTATTATAATTAAAATATAAAGTGGTGCTGAATAAATTGATTGGAGGGGAGTTAATGGGAAGTAAAGATTGTGATCTGATTCATCCAAATGGTGTGAAAGAAAAGAAAATGGATGAAATAGATGGTTATACGATCAAGTATCACGCAAACGGCACTACCATTTGGTCGAAAGGAAAAATTGTTGATGATAATCCAGAAGGGTATTGGGAATGGTATCGCCCAGATGGTACATTAAAACGTTCGGGATATTTTGAAAAGGGTGAACCAATAGGCGAATGGACTACATACGACAGCTGTGGTATAAAATACAAGACCACAAATAGGGTAAAGAAGTAGAATATAGTCTTTCGTTCCATAAATTCAACTGAATAAATATTAGAGCAGTTGTAAAGAAATTAGTCTTGTTCCTAAATGAAGTGATGATAAAGGAGAAGTAATTAATAGTCCTTTATCATCACTTTTATGCATTACAAGCAAATGGCTTGTGGTTTCATCTTGTTTATGTGAAGGTAATTTAAATAAAGCTAGTTTAATTTGATTCCTCTAATCTAGGTACTTTAATATGATACTTTTTCGCATCAACCAATACTTCTTTACTGGCATATCCAAAGGTACTATTATTACTTTCCATTAACATGCGAGGTAAACTCTTTGGTGCGAAGACAAGTTTACTCAATACAAATCCCAGTAGTTTCGAAGGAGAATAGGCGAATAAGCAGGTGATAGGATCGATTTTAGCCTGTTTTGCTTTAATAACCGGGATGATTTCTTTTAAGTTCTTACCAATTGATTCCAATGCTTTTGTATCTGTCATTAAGTTATGAAAGCTGCCACACTTCATTACCTCGATTTCAATTGCTGCATTTATCGCCTGATGATTAAAGAACCAGCTGCGAATATCCTTTTGTTTATTTATCTTAAAACCTGATTTTACGAATAAGTCTTGGACTGCTTGATCCTTATTTGAAGTTGCTCGCCCTAAGGTACCGAAGAATACCATTTTCATAAATCCACCCTTCAGTGTGTTTCCTGAAAAACCGCCGCCAGCGCCAGGAAAACCCCATACAATTTGTTCGATTGGAATGGGTTGTACCATGGACAAGGGTTCCTGCCAGAAGTTATGGAAGAACAGTACGGTTGCTGTTCCGATTCTAGGTGCTAAATAGGATACAATGTCTGCAGTCTGATGTGTATTTACACTTACAAAAATTAAATCATAATTTTTTGACACATCAATTTCCTCCTGGCATACGATTTTCCATCTTTCTTTAACAAGGGTTCCTTTCATACTTTTTCGAGCATCCCAGATTTCTAAATCTACATAATCCCCATATTCAGCTTTTCTTCCAGGACGAACGTAAAATTCAACTGTGTGACCTGCTTTTTCAAATACCCAGGCATACTGCGTAGCTATCACTCCACGACCAATAAATAATATTTTCATATAAATACCCTTCCTTTCTTAATGCTAGCAGCCTTCCTTATGCGCTGTGAGTCTTTTCATAATATTTAATAAAACTTATTATAGAACAATGTCTCTTATCATCTGTTGTTTTTTCAACATGTGTTTGATATACTTATCTTAAATATTTATTTACGCAGGTTCAATGGTCGATGTTTTTAATCTGTTGATTAAACAACATTTAAGATAATCTGTTGATTATAGGAGAGTTCATGGATAGAAGAGTTCTAAAAACAAAGAAAGCGATTATGAAGGCTTTTCTTGACCTAATCAAGGAAAAAGGGTTTGAGAAGATAACAATTAACGATATTGCAGAACGTGCAGATATTAATCGGGGTACCGTATATTTGCATTTTATTGATAAATACGACCTGTTAGACAAGTGCATTGATTCCTATATAGATGATCTATTGTTATATTGTAAATCGGATACCTCAAAACAGCCGGATGCCAGTGCTATGTACCATGCATTTAAATATATGGAAGGTAATTATGAAAATTATCAGATCTTATTTATAAAGGAAAGTGCGAATCATTTCCGCATGAGATTATATGCAGTTATAGAAGAAACTGTTTCGGGGATGCTTCATGAGGAAATGAGTAACAAATCATTTTCAAAGCAAATTACTACACATTTTCTTACTTCTGCAATTATAGGAATATTAGAATGGTGGTTAGGAAATTCCATGCCTTGCAGCATTGGTGAACTGACCGGACAGTTATGGAATTTGTTACAGCCCTATTCGGATATTCTAAGAATAACAGAAATTTGAGGCTAAAATTATAATATTAAATTGGTGCATATTAATATTATGAAAAGTTGTACTTATGAAAGGGGTGAAAGTTCCGATGACCTTACAACAATTAAAATACGTAGTAACGGTGGCCGAAAAAGGAACCATTAGCGAAGCTGCGAAAGAGTTATTCATATCTCAGCCAAGTCTCACGAATGCCATAAAAGAACTGGAAAATGAAATGCAGATTATTATATTTAATCGTACCAATAAAGGAATTGTGGTTTCTAATGTTGGTGATGAGTTTCTTTCCTATGCCAGACAGGTATTAGAACAAGCAAATCTCCTAGAGGAGAAGTTTTTGAATGTAAAGAAGCAAAGTCCTCGATTTTCCGTATCTGCTCAACATTATTCCTTTGCTGTTAATGCGTTTGTGGATGTAATTCGTGAGTTTGGTGGTGCTCAATATGATTTTACCCTTCGGGAAACACAGACCTATGAGATTATTGAAGATATCAGCAGACTAAAAAGTGAAATCGGAATTTTATATACTTCCTCTAAAAATGAGGAGGTTATAACGAAGCTAATAAAACAGTATGATTTGGAGTTTGAAGAGCTATTTGTGGCAAAGCCCCATGTATTTATAAGTTCAAAACATCCTCTTGCAGATAGAACGGTGCTTACCCTGGAGGAGCTTGAAGAGTATCCTTATTTATCTTTTGAGCAAGGTGATTATA
Source organism: Mobilitalea sp. (assembly GCA_047606065.1). GTDB lineage: Bacteria > Bacillota > Clostridia > Lachnospirales > Lachnospiraceae > Mobilitalea. Next base: position 8,580 of record JASGEU010000121.1, on the reverse strand, counting down.
ATTCTTTTTATTTTTCAGAGGAGATCTTAAGTACCATTGATCGTAACAAAAATATTAAGGTGAGAGATAGAGCCACACTTTTTAATCTTGCAGTTGGACTAAATGGCTATACGGTAAGTACAGGAGTCATTAGTAAGGAATTGAACGGAGAAAATATTATAGCGAAACCACTTCAGGTAGACGAGTTAATCCGCATAGGAACAATTAAGCAGAAGAATATGCCTCTGAGCAGATATGGTAAAGCATACATGGAGGCTTTGAAACAGCAGGTTTCTGATTATACCTCTTAATGATTAGAGTATGTTGGCGTAAGACAAGTAGAAATGGAGTAAATATGAGATTAGTGGACTATTGTATTGATATAACAAAATATAGGAATAAGTCCACCGAGTTGGAAACAGATTTGGGACAGCGTATCATGTGTCCGGAATATTCGGTAGACAAGATTGATATCAAAACCTTCCCTTTATCGGAAAAGGAAGGCAGCTTTATCTTATGCTGGAATATTGAAGAAGGTGGCAGTTTGCATTCGACCATTAAGCCATCTGCTCAACCTTTTACCTATCATAGTGGATTTGAACCTGGAGGAAAGACACAATATCATACTCATGATTTTATTGAACTTGCTTATATCGTGGAAGGTGAATTTACACAGAGGATTATGGGGAATGACATCTCTTTTAAGAAAGGTGACTTATGTCTAATTGACAAGAACTGCCCTCATCAGGACTATCTTTCGGATCAGAAGAATGTAATTCTATTTCTTGGACTATCCAATGAAATTTTTGATCAGGCGATGGTAGAAAATATTGAAGAAGAAAAACTGCTTAACTTTCTTAGAACGGCTTTAATGAAACAAAAGGATATACATCAGTTTCTGCATTTTAAGCCTAAGGATCCGGAAGATCAGACGTTAGAAGAGATATTTTTTCAACTGTTAAATGAGTTAGAAATGCATGATACTGCTTCTAAGTATATCTGCAAGGGACTTATCTTTCGAATGCTTCACCATATTAGTAAGATGTATGAATTCAGTCTTTCCAATGACTTGAGAAAAAAGATGAATTGGCTGGTATATGAAGAAATCAAAGCTTTTATAGAAGATAATTATGCTACGATAACTATTAAGGAACTTACCGCTAAATTTCATTTTAATGAGAATTATTTTAATCGTTTATTAAAAGAGAAACTGGGAGTGACTTACTTGGAATACGTACAAAATCTAAGATTGATGAATGCTCATAGACTACTTAAAACTACAAAGATGACGGTAGACGATGTTGCAGAACAGGTAGGATATCAAAATAAGGGTTATTTTTATAAGATATTTGTAGATAAATATGGAACAACACCTGCAAAATTACGAAAAGGTTAGTAATTATGTTGAAGTAATCTAATAAAGAAACTGACTTAAAGTAGGAATAGGTAACTTTTTTTATTAAGTAGTAGGAAGAAGCAATAGATATCAAACCTAAGATTTATTATAATTTTAATATCATATAACGATAGGCGTCAAATTCTGATTTATTATATATTTATCAGATGATTGACATCACAACAATAATATTAATTTTATGGAGGTATAGAATTATGATAAAGAAGAATTATCAAATCTGGTTTGCAACTGGTTCACAGTCTTTATATGGAGATGAATGTTTGCAGGTGGTTGCTGAACATTCCAGAATTATTGTGGAAGGCTTAAACAAATCTGGTGTCCTGCCATTTGAAGTGGTTTGGAAACCAACCTTAATTGATAATGTTTCCATACGTGTTCTATTTAATGATGCAAATAGGGATGAAAGCTGTGCCGGTGTTATTACCTGGATGCATACCTTCTCCCCAGCAAAGTCTTGGATCCTGGGCTTACAGGAATTTAGAAAACCTTTATTACATTTACATACGCAGTTTAACAGAGACATTCCATATGACAGCATCGACATGGACTTCATGAACACCAACCAGTCCGCTCACGGTGACAGAGAATTTGGACATATCGTTAGCCGCATGGGAATTGAAAGAAAAGTAATTGTTGGTTTCTGGGAAGATAAAAAGGTACAGGAACGTATTGCAGATTGGATGATTACAGCTGTAGGTATCATCGAAAGCAGCCATATTCGTGTTCTTCGTGTTGGTGATAACATGAGAAATGTTGCAGTTACCGAAGGTGACAAGGTAGAGGCACACATTAAATTTGGCTGGGAAATTGATGCTTATAACATTACAGATATTGCAGAATATGTACAACAAGTTCCAGAAGGTGATATTAATGCCTTAGTTGATGAGTATTACGATCAATACGAAATTCTTCTTGATGGCAGAGATCCAAAGGAATTCAGAGAGCATGTAGCAGTGCAGGCGGGAATTGAAATTGGTTTTGAGAAGTTCCTTACAGAACATGATTATCATGCAATTGTTACCAACTTTGAAGTATTGTCAGGCTTAAAACAGCTCCCAGGTCTTGCAATTCAAAGACTTATGGCAAAAGGCTATGGTTTCGGTGGTGAAGGTGACTGGAAAACAGCAGCGATGGTACGCCTCATGAAGCTCATGACCGAAGGGAAAAAAGATGCAAAGGGTACCTCCTTTATGGAAGACTATACCTATCATTTTGAACCTGGTAAAGAAGGTATTCTACAGGCGCATATGCTTGAAGTATGTCCTACCATAGCAGGCAGCAAAGTTGGTATTAAAGTAAATCCTTTATCCATGGGCAAGAGAGAAGATCCGGCTCGTCTTGTATTTACCTCCAAGGCTGGAAAAGGTGTTGCAACGTCTCTAATTGATTTAGGTAACCGCTTCCGCCTCTTAGTAAATGATGTAGAATGCTTACCACAGGATACTCCTATGCCAAAGCTTCCTGTTGCAAGTGCTTTCTGGCGTCCGGAACCAGACTTAATGACTGGTGCTGAAGCCTGGATTTTAGCTGGCGGAGCACATCACACTGCTTTCTCCTATGACTTAACTGCTGTGCAGATGTGTGATTGGGCGGCAGCGATGGGAATAGAAGCTGTCCTAATTGATAAGAACACAAATATCAGAAACTTTAAAAATGAACTTAGATGGAATTCAATCGCTTTTAAATAAATAGTCAAAGCTTGCTTAAAGTTATTGTTATACAAATTAAAGCAAAGATTATTGAAAGCTTTTGACAAGTTTAATTTAGAAAGGATATTTTATGCTGGAACATTTAAAAGAGCAGGTTTTTCAGGCAAATATGGAGCTTCCAAAACGTGGGCTTGTGACCTTTACTTGGGGTAATGTTAGTGGTATCGACCGTGAAAGTGGTTACATGGTAATCAAACCCAGCGGTGTGGAGTATGAGAGTATGAAAGCCGAGGATATGGTGGTCGTAGATTTGGAAGGCAATCGCATCGAAGGCAACTATAAGCCATCTTCTGATACAGCTACTCACATTGAATTATATAAGAAATATCCCGAAATTGGTGGTATTGTCCACACTCATTCCACTTGGGCAACCTCCTGGGCGCAGGCAGGCAGAAGTATACCGCTTTATGGAACGACCCACGCAGATTATTTCTATGGACCAATTCCATGTGCCAGAAGCCTGACAGAGGAAGAAATCAATACAGAATATGAAAAGAATACAGGACTGGTTATTATTGAAACCTTGGAGAAAGGCAATATAAAGCCAAAGAGCATGCCAGGAATATTGTGTACCAATCATGGACCTTTCACTTGGGGCAAGGATGCACATGAAGCAGTACACAATGCAGTTGTCTTAGAAGAACTCGCGAAAATGTCCTGCTATTCAGAACTAATAAATCCGAATATTAAGCCTGCTCCAAAGGTGATTGCGGATAAGCACTACCTTCGTAAGCACGGAGAGAATGCATATTACGGTCAGTAACAAAGTGCTTCGCACGAAAAATCAAGCAAGTCAAGCAGTGTAAATATGATTATATATATTAGATTATAACAAGAGATTAAAAGGTTATAAAAGGATATAAAGAAGAAAGGTAATTGCTAAACTGATTGCATAATAGGGATACAGTTTTACAATTACCTTTCTATCTATCAAGGAGGTATTCATGAGTCTTTCTATAAATGATATTAAAAAAACTATATTGGATGGAAATGCAGTTCTGGGTATTGAGCTGGGATCCACCAGAATTAAAGCTGTATTAATTGATGAAAATCATGAGGCAATTGCAGCTGGCAGTCATGATTGGGAAAATAGCTACATAGATAATGTTTGGACTTACAGCTTGGAAGATATTTGGACAGGAGTACAGAACAGCTATCGTTCCATGGCAGAAGTAGTTAAGCAGAAGTACGGGGTGAAGTTGCAGAACATTAAAGCCATTGGCTTTAGTGGCATGATGCATGGATATATGGCATTTGACCAGAAGGGAGAACTTCTGGTACCTTTCCGTACCTGGAGAAATACAATAACGGAACAGGCTTCTGGGATATTAACAGAGTTATTTCAATACAATATACCTCAGCGATGGAGTATTGCACATCTATATCAGGCAATTTTAAATAAAGAATCCCATGTTAAAGATGTGGCATTTTTTACGACAGTGGCAGGCTATATTCATTGGAAGTTAACTGGCCAGAAGGTATTAGGTGTTGGTGAGGCTTCCGGTATGTTCCCAATTGATCTTAATACAAATAGTTTTAATACACATATGATAGAACAATTTAATCAGTTAATTGAAGCAGAAAAGTTCTCCTGGAAACTGGAAGAAGTAATGCCTAAAGTATTGGTTGCAGGTGAAAGTGCTGGTATATTATCGGAGGAAGGTGCAAAACTTCTGGATATAACAGGCGAACTGAAAGCCGGTATACCATTATGCCCACCTGAAGGTGATGCAGGAACAGGTATGGTAGCAACCAACAGTGTGGCAAAACGTACCGGTAACGTATCCGCAGGAACCAGTGTTTTTGCAATGATTGTTCTGGAAAGAGAATTGTCCAAGGTTTATCATGAGATTGATTTAGTGACAACACCAACCGGAAGTCTCGTTGCCATGGCTCATTCTAACAATTGTTCTTCTGATTTAAATGCCTGGGTTTCCTTATTTGATGAGTTTTCAAAAATTCTTGGAGCACCGGTTGATACGAATAGATTATATGAGCTGCTTTATAATCAGGCACTGCAAGGTGATTCAGACTGTGGAGGACTATTATCCTTTGGATATCTTTCTGGTGAACACATCACAGGCTTCGAAGAAGGCAGACCGCTTTTCGTACGTTCTGCTGAAAGTAAATTCAATCTTGCTAATTTTATGAGGACACATCTATATACATCACTTGGAGCATTAAAAATTGGTCTTGATATTCTTTTGAAGAAAGAAGGCGTTGAACTGGATGAAATCCTGGGTCATGGCGGCTTGTTTAAAACGAAAGGTGTTGGACAGAAAATTATGGCTGCTGCTATTAATGTTCCTGTTAGTGTAATGGAGACTGCGGGTGAAGGTGGAGCATGGGGAATTGCAATTCTTGCTTCCTATATGGCAAAGAAAGCAGAGGCAGAAACCTTAGAGATTTATTTAAATCAAAAAGTATTTGCAGAAATGCCAAGCTTGAAAATGGAACCAGATCAGAAGGATGTGCAGGGATTTGAACAATTCATGACACTCTATAAAAAAGGTCTGGCGGTTGAAAGGGCTGCAGTTGATTCTTTAAAGTAAAATAGAATTCTAATCAATGAAATAGGAAACGTTATAAGTATTTATACAACATAGGAATGGGTTTGATATAGCTTGAAACTATATCAAACCCATATTTTTATGTATTTTTCAATAAACAAAAAATAAAATATACTACAAATATAAAAGAAATTGATGAAATAAATTTAAATACATAAAAGGATTGGAGAATTAATAAAAGATATAGAAATTAATTAGGAAACAAGAAACCAGGGAAGAGGAAACTAGAGAAGAAAAAACCAGGAAAGAAGAAACCAAGGAAGAAAAAACCAAGGAAGAAAAAACCAAGGAAGAAAAAACCAAGGAAGAAAAAACCAAGGAAGAAAAAACTAGAGAAGAAGAAACTAGAGAAGAAACTAGGGAAGAAAAACTAGGGAAGAAGAAACTAGAGAAGAAACTAGGGAAGAAACTAGGGAAGAAAAACTAGTAAAGAAAAACTTAGGAAAGAAAAAATTAAAAAAGAAATAACTAGTAAAGATACAATAAGTTAAGAAGAAACTAATAAAGAAAGAACTATTAAAAGAATAATTTAAAAAATAAAAAAATAATTGGATGGGAGATAAGAATATGAGTAAGAATGCACCTTTTAGATTTGACATTGTGGGAAGTTTTTTGAGGCCTGAATACTTAAAGCAGGCAAGAAGTGAATTTGCAGAGGGTAAAATAACAAAGGAAGAGCTGAAGGCAGTAGAAGATAAAGCAATTACAGATTTAATCTCAAAGCAAAAAGCAGCTGGTCTAAGTGTAATCACGGATGGAGAGTTTAGAAGAAGCTCCTGGCATTTGGATTTTATGTGGGCATTTAATGGTGTCGGTCATGAAAAAACAAAGGATGGAATTCCATTTCACGGTGAACCAGCTTTAATTGATGACACTTTCTTAACAGGAAAAGTATCTGTTGACAATCATCCGTTCGTAGAGCATTTTATGTTTGTAAAGCAGTTTGAAGATGAGAATACCGTGGCTAGACAGACAATTCCGTCACCAGCACAATTTTTATTTCAGATGATTACACCAGCTAATTTGGCTAGTACCAATGCAATTTATCCAAAGGAGGAGGAGCTGCATCAGGATATAGCGAATGGTTATAAAAAGGTAATCAAAGAGCTTTATGCTGCTGGTTGCAGAAATATTCAGTTTGACGATTGTACGTGGGGTGTATGCGTGGATGAACATGCTTGCTTTATCTTGGGAACCGACGAGGAAGGCTTACAATTAATTATCGAGAAATTAATCAATATAAATAATTTAGCTCTAGAAGATAAGCCAGAAGATCTAGTGGTAAACACACATATTTGCCGTGGTAACTTTCATTCTACTTGGGCTTGTGAAGGAAGCTATGAGCGTGTTGCAGAAGATCTCTTTGCAAAGGAGAACGTCAATGCCTTCTATTTGGAATTTGATGATGATCGCTCCGGTGATTTTGAGCCTTTAAAATATGTGAGTGAAGACAAGAAAGTAGTTTTAGGACTCGTCACCACAAAATCTCCGACCTTGGAAGAGAAAGAAGATATCATAAAAAGAATCCATGAAGCAGAGCAATACATACCTCTTGACAGGTTGTATCTTAGTCCACAATGTGGTTTTGCGTCAACAGAGGAAGGCAATATACTTACCGAAGATGAGCAATGGGCTAAATTAAAATTGGTTAGAGAGATATCAGAAGAGATATGGAAGTAAGGATTATTATACAATTACAGAAATAACTTATAAAGCTACGATTATAATATGGAATGTAAAAAGCGGTTTAGCGTTTGCTATACCGCTTTTTCTATGATAAGATAGGAATTGTGCGTAAAATGCATTGGATTATTAATTTAAGATATATGATTAGAGTGTCAAAAGCTAATCTAGTCTATAAATAATGAATAAAAGATGTAAGTAATTAAAGTAATTAGACGGAAGATAACCCTGGAGGATACTGACATGAAGGAAATGATTAAAAAACTATTATGGATTGCATTTGGACAGTTTATTGCAACCTTTGCTTTTAGTAGAATATTGGTGGCTAATGACTTGGTTGCTGCCGGATTTGGCGGATTGGCAACGGTAATTCATAATTTAACTGGAATGAATACTCAAGTCATGCTGTTTCTAATGGCACTTCCGGTTTTTATATGGTCTTTCTTTCGATATGATAAAATACAAATCTTTTTTGCTGCCTTCAGCTTCTATATTTTTACCTTTTATCTAGGAATTATGGATAAACTAGTTCCACCCTTTGAAACGGACCCAATCATTGCAGCAGTGGCAGGCGGAATCATATTAGGAGCCGCAGTAGGTATTATCATGAGACAGCGTATGTCCAATGGTCCGGAAGCCATCATTGGAATGTATCTAAAGGAAAAACGAGGAATTACTATTGGCTCCTATTTTCTTGTGCTGAATTCAGCGATTATCTTTTCCTCCATTTTATATGGTAATTTAACATTAATCATATATTCCTTTATTAGTAACTATATTCAAAGCCATGTCACGGATTATGTTATGATTGGCGGAAAGAAGTACTATAATGTAAGTATCATGTCCGATCAGTATTTGGACATCACCCAGTATATTAGAAATGATTTAAAACGCGGTGTTACCTTTATTCAGGGTATGGACACTTCAAACGTTAAGAAAAAAATGCTGATTCAAACCGTTGTGAACAAACAAGAATTAGTATTAGTAAAGGATTATGTTAAGAACCTGCAAGATGATAGTTTTGTTTATGCAACACAAAGTGCATCGCTTTTAGGCAGGGGCTTTGAACTTGATTAAAAAGTGGTGCTAAGTATTGTTATTAAAGAAATGTTAGTGTAAAATTTTATAAATAAAGATATAGATAAAGATATAGATAAAGATATAGATAAAGATATAGATAAAGATATAGATAAAGATATAGATAAAGATATAGATAAAGATA
>JASGEU010000120.1:0-12148 GCA_047606065.1 Mobilitalea sp. | reverse complement strand
ACATAAAGGAAGACGGTTGCACTGGAAGAGTAATTTAGAGGCGATTCGTAAAGGGATTGCCAGTTGTCCGGAGGATCGTAAGACAGAGGGTATCGTTGGGGATTTGTCGGTAAGAGATAATATCATTCTTGCGTTGCAGGCGAAGCGAGGCATGTATCGTAAAATTTCCAGACAGGAAGCCCAAAAGCTGTGCGATGAGTATATTAAGAAGCTGGAAATAAAAACGCCGTCAGGCAGTCAATTAGTTAAGAATCTAAGTGGAGGTAATCAACAGAAGGTTATTCTAGCCCGCTGGCTCGCAACAAACCCTGAACTATTTATTCTTGATGAACCAACCCGCGGTATTGATGTTGGTACGAAAGCAGAAATTCAAAAAATAGTGATTGACCTCGCAAAACGTGGAATGGCAGTGGTGTTCATTTCCTCCGAGTTGGATGAGATGCTTCGCTGCTGCAGTAGAATTGCAGTTCTGCGTGAACATAGAAAGATAGCAGAAATCAAGGGCAGTAACCTTACAGAAGAAATCATAATGCATTATATGGCAGGAGGCACAGAGAATGAAGAATAAAGCTAATATATTGAAATATCAAGCCTTTTGGCCTTTTGCTATATTGCTGCTAATTATTATTTTAAATGGAATTATTACCGGCGGAAGCTTCTTTGAAATAAAAATAGTTGATGATCATCTCTATGGCAGAATCATCGATATTTTGCGTAACGGCAGTAAGTTGATGCTTCTCTCCATCGGTATGACTTTAGTTCTTGCGACGAAAGGTACCGATATCTCCGTTGGTTCTGTCATGGCAATTAGTGGTGCCATTGCCTGCAGTATTGTCAGCGGAAACATTTTGACGGGGGTGGGCGGAAATGTAGCAATAGCGGTTATTATAGCTATCTTCGCGGGTGTACTCTGCGGTCTTTGGAATGGATTTCTTGTTTCTAAGATTCAAATTCAGCCAATTGTTGCCACAATGATATTAATGGTAGCAGGCAGAGGTATCGCACAGCTGATTACCAAGGGGCAGATAGTGACGGTGAATTCAGACAGTTATTATTTTATTAATGGAGGCTATATCTTAGGGTTACCTTTCCCATTGTTTATTGTTGCATTTGCATTAATACTGGCTTTACTTTTCACAAAGAGGACTGCCTTGGGTCTGTTTGTTGAATCGGTAGGTTGTAACCCTGTTTCCAGTCATTTTGCAGGGATTAACGCCAGGCGAGTAAAGCTGCTGGTATACACGATTTGCGGGGGCATGGCAGCGGTTGCGGGGTTGATTGAAAGTGCCGGTATTAAAGGTGCAGACTGTAATAATGCAGGATTAATGATCGAGCTTGATGCAATTCTTGCAGTAGCAATTGGTGGAACCTCCTTAAATGGCGGAAGATTTTCCATTCCGGCAAGTATTGCGGGTGCACTGATTATTCAGAGTATTACCACAACAGTTTATGCAGTTGGTATTCCGCCAGAAATAACACAGGTAATTAAAGCAATACTGGTAATTATCATCTGTCTATTCCAATCACCAGAGTTTAAAGCAGCTTTTATTACAAAACTGCATTTAAGGAAGGCGGTACAGTAGATATGAAAATAAAATTGCTTAAAATTAATAACATTTCTCTGTTCATTACCACTGTACTGTTTTTTGTATTGTTTGGATTTGGTTCTGTATCCTACGACCATTTTTTCTCCCTATCCACTTTTTTAAACCTGTTTAATGATAACGCGTATCTTATTATTGCGGCAATTGGTGTCACTTTTGTACTTTTAACCGGCGGAATTGATATTTCCATAGCTTCAACGATTGCATTTACCTGTGTGTTCTCTGCTTATTTACTAAGACTTGGAGTATCGGCATTTATTGTCATTCCGCTTGTTCTCTTGATTGGTCTGGTATTTGGAGGAACGATGGGGTATATGATTCACGTATACAAGCTTCAGCCATTTATAGTTACCCTTGCCGGACAATTTCTCATGAGAGGATTGTGTTCCGTGATTAGTAAGGAAGCAATTCCGATTACCAATGAATTCTATAAGAATATGGCGCTTAATAAGATAAGATTTGGCGGTGGCAAGATTTATTATTATGTAATAATTGCCCTTGCGGTGGTCGCAGTATCAGTGTACATACTTAAATTTACCAAACTCGGACGAAGTATCTATGCAATTGGAGGAAATGAACAATCGGCTGTACTTATGGGCTTACCGGTAAAACATGTAAAAATTGCGGTTTATGCAATCAGCAGTTTCTGTGCCGCACTGGCTGGTATTATCTTTAGTTTCTATACTCTAGCAGGATTTCCTCTTCAAAACATTGGTCTTGAATTGGATGCAATCTCTTCAGCAGTAATCGGCGGTACCCTCCTTACAGGTGGAGTGGGTTCCGTCATTGGAACAACGGTTGGCGTGTTGATCCAGGGTGTGATTCAGACCATCGTTACCTATCAGAATCTTAATACTTGGTGGACGAAAGTGACGATTGCCGCGCTGTTGTGTGTCTTTATCATTATACAAAGATTACTTTCCTTAAGGACAGAGAAAGCAAAAAATAAGGGTCTATAACTATTGTAAAATAATTCAAGTATTATATACTGGTATTATATGAAACTGAAAACATGATTAGAGTGTCAAAAGCCCACTAATAATTTACGAACAATATTTAAAATGGCTTTTGACAGTCTAATCAAACATAAAAATATGAATTATTTCCCTGGGGTGATGCAATGAAATGGATTAAGGACAGATTTTTAAATATTACGCTTCGTAGTAAATTAATCTGGACTTACTTTATCATTGCACTCATCCCTTTTGTTATGATTGCAACCTTGGTGGCATATTTCTTTGTGAAACAGTCCGGAAAGAATATCTTTGAGCACACCGACCAAATGCTGAATCAGGTTAAAACCTCCATTGACGTATACATTAGTACCATAGAAAAGACCTCCAATTATATTATGAAAGAGGTAACAAGCAGCGGGTTTCTTACTATGAAGTCGGAGGATGAGGATACCTGGGAAGAAGTTAAGCAGCAAATATCACGAATGCTGTTTGATATAGCAGATACTCATAAAGAAGTAGCTGGGGTATTAATAGCAACAGAGAATGATATGTATATAAGTACGGGAATGACCCGTATTTCAAGGGATTCCTTTACCAGGGAAGACTGGTATCGACAGGCGGTGCAAAATCCCAATGAAATTCAGATGATTAGCAATATAGCCGGCCGCAATATTGTTACCAATAAAAGTTATAGTATTGATAATGTATTCTCTTTGTCAAAAGCAATTATTGATCCGGCAACCGGCGCTATCTTAGGTGTAATCTTATTTGATCTTAAGCATGACATTATATCAGAATCTATTCAAAGCATCACGCTTGGAGAAAAGGGGTTTATATTCGTTATTGATGGGAATAAAAATATTGTATATACACCAACGAATAAGGTTATATACAGAGTCAATACGGATTATCTTCAAGGTGAGGACAAGGCTCCGATTACCACACGAATTGATGGTGAAAAATATCAGATAAGGCAGGATTATTCCAGTTATACGGGCTGGAAGATTATTGGTGTGTTCTCGCTGGATGATATCATGGGTTCGGTTAATACAATGATGTCCCTACTCATGATCAGTGTGCTGATTACCTTAGTGGGCATTGTAATTATTTCGCTCAAAATATCGCAGACAATTACGAATCCAATCACCCAGTTAAAACGCTTGATGAGACGTGCGGAAGCAGGGGATCTGTCCGTCCGTTTTGATGTCCGATCCCGGGATGAAGTAAGTATACTGGGCAATAATTTTAACCAGATGCTTGATCGAATTGAGAATTTAATACATATGGTTTATCAAGAGCAGCAAAATAAGAGAATTGCAGAGCTAAAATTATTGCAAGAACAGATTAAGCCACATTTTCTATATAACACCCTTGATACAATCAATTGGATGGCAAGAGAGTATGAAGCAGATGATATCGTGCAGCTGGTGGATTCTCTCACCAGTATGTACCGAATTGGATTGAGTCACGGTAAGGATTATATTAGCCTTGAGGATGAGATAAAGTACGTCAAAAATTATTTGTATATTCAGAAGCTGCGCTATGGAAATAAGTTGAATTATGAGGTGAGTATGGATGAAAATCTTGAAAACTTTGAGGTTCCAAAGCTTATTTTACAGCCCCTGGTGGAGAACTCCATCTACCATGGGATTAAGGTGAAGCGTGGAGAAGGACACTTGTGGATTCGAGTCAGAGACTTAGAAGGGAATTTCCTGGAGTTGTCCGTAGAGGATAATGGTTCTGGAATGACGCCGAGGCAGGTGGAGGAGCTGAACACAATTCTCAATGATTCCTCTAATCGAAATAGTAATCAGAGTTTTGGATTGTTTTATATTAAGGAGCGGCTTAAAATACGCTATGGGAGCCGCTTCTATGTACAAGTTGAAAGTGAAAAGGACGTTGGAACTAAGGTGACAATACGACTTCCTAAGGCAGGTAATCAGGAGGTGACAATCACAGATGATTAAGACTAGTCCAATAAAACTTAGAAAGCTGTTAATAAGAAGTATTCTTTTACTGCCGATTGTCTTTTTACTTCAGGCAGCAGGTTGTGATTATTATCAGGAGAATAAGGATTATACCAGAATTGATTTTGTTATCGGAGTATCCCAGGCAAACTTATTGGAAGCCTGGCGACTGGTGGCAACAAATGAAATTAAAGAAGAGGCAGAGAAATATCCGGATATAAGTTTAATTATTATGGATGCTACTTCAGACACCGAGAAACAAAAAAGAGATATCAATAAATTACTTGACTATGGAATTGATCTGCTCATTGTATCTCCCAATGATGTTGATGAAATGACACCAATTATAAGAGATGTCTATCAGAAAATCCCCGTTATTGTCATGGACCGAGCCGTGGAGGGCTTTGATTATACTTTGTACATCGGGCCGGATAATGAATTGATTGGAAGACAGGCTGGGGATAATGTCATGAGCTTACTTAAAGATAAGGAAGGGACCATTCTTGAACTCTGCGGCAGTGAGGATTCTAAAGCAGAGGTAGACAAGAGCAAGGGGTTTGAATCAATTGTATCAGAATATCCGCAGATGCAAATTATACAAAAAAGAATTTCATCAGCAACCAGGGATGATACTGAGGACTTTCTCTTCGATAATGATGAAATTCTGAAAAATATTGATATAATCTTTGCACATAACGATTATATGGCAAGAGGTGCTTATCTCGCCCTACAGGAATTTGGACTTAATATACCAATTATAGGAATTGATGGATTTACAGGTGAAAATAATGGTATCAGTATGATTCAAAAAGGAATAATTGCTGAAACCATTACCTGTCCGACAGGAGGAAAGGAAGCCATCCAATTTGCCGTGGATATTTTGCAGGAGGTAAGTGGTGTACCAAAGCAGATTATCTTGAGGAGTCACAGTATAACAAAGGAGAATGTAGAGGGATATCTGGCAGGTCTCGATAAGCCGTTGAAGGAAGTAACAAATATTATTGATGTTGGTTATTCGCAGTTGGGTACGGAAAGTGAATGGAGATTAGCTAACACAGCCTCTATTAAAGATGCAGCCAGAGATGCGGGAATTAATCTGATTTTCGATGATGCAGATCAGTCACAGGAAAAGCAGGTAAAAGCTGTGGAAAAGTTTATTGAAATGAAGGTCGATGTTATAGTAATTTCACCAGTTGTAGATTATGGCTGGGATACTGTACTTAAAAAAGCAAAGGCTGCAGGAATACCGGTCATATTGTCTGACCGCAGAATTGAAGTTGAGGATGATGATTTATTTGAAACTTATATTGGCGCAGACTTTATGGAGGAAGGCAGAAGAGCTATGAGGTGGGTAGCTGCCAATGTTATAAAAGATACAGACTATATCAATATATTAGAACTTAAAGGAACGGTTGGCGCATCCCCTTCTATTGAGAGAAAGAAGGGCTTTGAAGAAATTATGGCAGCGAATCCTCAATACCGTATTACCTATTCTGAAGTTGGTAATTTCACCTATCAGGGCGGAAAAATGATAATTGAAGATTATCTGAAAAAACATGAATGGGATATAGATGTTATCTTTGCACATAATGATGATATGGCTTTAGGTGCAATGGAAGCACTTGAGAAAAACGGTATTAAGCCTGGCACAGATGTAAAGATCGTATCAGTGGATGGTACGCGGCAAGCCTTTGAGGCAATGATGGAAGGCAAATTGAATTGTTCTGTAGAATGCAGTCCGCTATTAGGACCGCAGTTGATGAAGGCGGTTAAAGATTTGGTATCCGGTAAGGAACTGCCTCTTCGAATTATAACAGAAGAGAAAATCTACACAGAAAAGGATGCAAAAGCTGTTATAAAATCCAGGAAGTATTAGTCATAGAGATAATGGTCTGAAACTATATGTTCAGGTATAAAATGATTAGGTTTAAGGTTAGTTGTTCTGGATTATAATACTTAATTCTTAAAGATAAATTAGTGGAAGATTAGAAAATTATTAAAAAGATAATAAAATAAGGATTAGTATGCTATAATAAATTAATAAAACGTTCTCTAAACTTTTTAGTGAAAGCCCTTGGGTAATGTTAACCATGAAAAGTAGGATCATGATTAGAAGTAAGCAAGCATAGCTTCTAGAAGGAGGAGATGAATATGTCATTACATGGAGCGGGTGCACATATCCTGCGTCTGCAAAATAGCTACATGGAACAATTTAATAAACTTGGTGCTGTAGATAAAGAACATGCCATTTCACTGGATCAAATAGATCTTAAGAATATGTATGTGTTTCATCAGATGGTTAAACATGGTGTTTTTATAAAATGTAAAAACGGTAAGTATTATGTTAACAATCATAAAGGCTTGCAGTACAAATCAAGAAAGCCAGGTGTTTCATTGATTGTGATGGTTCTTATATTAGCAATCATATATTTATTAGGTGAAGTCTTTGGTTAATAAGAGTAAGAACAGCCGGTAAGCGGTTAGCAGCGGGTAATGTTGAACACGTAAATTCAAATGTTCAGCATTACTCGTTTTTTGATTTATTAAATTATCGTAGCTGGCCTAATTGCTAAGAAATTAACATTTCACTTTTGGTATTGTTATCACTAATAAATTTATAATCGTTTCTTAATTTACTATTACTGTTAATCTGCTATAATATAAATAAATGTGTTATGGCAAATTAAGGATTAATTAAGCGTATTAGGAGGAAGTAATTTGAGAAAGGTTCTTTTAAGTTTATTAACATTAGTGATTCTTGGATTAACTGGTTTTATTTATTATTATCTGGCCCTTCCGGCAATCAATATTCATTCGCACGGTTTTTGGTGGTTCATTGTAGTAGCACTATTTGCTGCAACAACTGTGATAGGAGTAATATTCTACACCAGCGGGCAAAACAGAGGGCAGTATAGTAGAATTAAAAGAACAATATTTCAGATATTTTGCTGTGGTTCTATCCTTCTGCTGCTCATTTACTTCATTGGAATGTTTCTATCTTCGCCAGTCATTAATGCCGGCAAGTATCAAAAGCTTTTGACAATAAGTGATAGAAATTATACCGATGACATTAAAGAGATCTCATACAAGGATATTCCTATTCTGGATAAAGACTCGGCAATTTTACTGGGTTCTAGAAAAATGGGCAGCATTCCGGAATATGTGTCACAGTTTGAAGTGGCTGATATTTACACACAGATTAATTATCAAGGGACTCCGGTCAGAGTAACACCTTTAAAATATGGAAGTATCTTCAAATGGTTGTCCAATCGTTCCCAAGGAATACCGGCTTACATGAAAATCGATATGACAACTCAGAAGGTGGAGCTGGTTAAATTAGCTGAGGGCATGAAATACTCAGAGTTTGAACATTTTGGAAGAAATATTTATCGACATTTACGTTTTAATTACCCTACTTATATTTTTGATAATATTAACTTTGAAATAGGTGAGGATGGGATACCTTACTGGATTTGTCCGGTGAAGGAATATACCATTGGTTTATTTGGTGGAAAGACGATTGGAAGAGTTGTTGTAGTAAATGCAGTCACTGGAGAATTTACAAATTATGATATAGAGGATGTTCCCAAGTGGATTGATAAGGTATTTTCGGCAGACTTGCTTATTTCTTTATATGATTACTATGGTACACTAAAACATGGTTATTGGAATTCCGTGTTTGGTCAAAAGGATGCACTTCAGACTACGGATGGATATAACTATATAGCAATGGAAGATGATGTCTGGGTATATACGGGTGTTACTTCAGTGGGTGCAGACGAATCCAATATAGGGTTTGTATTGATGAATCAGAGAACCTCTGAAACAAGATTTTATTCTGTAGCCGGAGCAGAGGAATTTTCAGCAATGGCATCTGCAGAAGGTCAGGTACAACATTTGGGCTATAAGGCAACCTTCCCCTTACTTTTAAATATTGGTGGAGAACCGACGTATTTCATTGCACTTAAGGATGAAGCGGGATTGGTGAAGAAGTATGCCATGGTTAATATTGCGCAGTACCAGATTGTTGCAATTGGTGACACCGTTAATGAATGTGAAAAAGTTTACCTTAATCTGATGAATTCCAGTGGCGTTACTGTGACTGATACCTCAAAATACCTGGAAGCAACAGGCATGATTGAAAAGATTGCAGATTGTGTGGTGGAGGGTAATACGCATTATCTGATCTTATTAGAAAATAACGAGGAAATATTCGATGTGATGGTAAATGATTTTGTATCAATTATAAAGTATAATGTAGGGGATAAGATTACCTTTACCTATACGCAAGGTGCAGAATCTAATACAGTACTTGACATTAAATAGTACTTCATAAGATAATAGTACTATAAAATTAGCTGCGTGGGGGATAAAAATGAACTGGATTAATTTCTTTGGTCTTATTATAGTGCTTTTAATGTTAATACCCAATATGATTTATTATAAAAAGAGCTCTACTTTTACCAATAAGTGTAAGAGTAAGGTTATGAATACATTGGAACAGTTAGGCAGATATGGTTCGATGCTATGGATGGTTGCACCGTTCGGCGAAAAAGAGCTGGGGTTTCATTCGAAGGTAGAATTTACAGTATGGCTGATCGTTATGCCAATCTTAGTGCTGATGTATTTGATACTTTGGGGTATCTACTTTAAGAAGACCAGCGTTATCCTATCCTTGCTGCTTGCAATTATTCCCAGTATGATATTTCTTTTGCAAGGATACTTTTTAAGACATTGGGCATTGTTATTATTTGGTGTAATATTTGCAGTAGGTCATATTTATGTAACTTATATCAATGCCAAGGAGAATAAATAATATACTGCCAATTCATTGCTTATAGATATTATTTAAATATAGTGATAGGAAAAGAGCGAATAGTCAATTAATGATTATTCGCTCTTTTTAATGTATTTCTATAGTTACTGGTGAATGCGTACACCTTAGTTTGGTATTAAATGAAATTAGTTAATAGACAAATGATATTATTTAAAAACCAGGTTTGAAATTGTAAAGGTAACTTCAATTTTCTTTGGTTTGTCTACTTTTGTTATATTTAGCACGTGGTTAATATTATCTGTTTTAACTTCCTTTACAAAGGAACCATCCCAGGCATTGAGCGGATCATTCGTATCCATTATACCAGAGGTTTTAATTGCAGATTTTGCTTTCTTCTGAGTTATGGTTAGAGGAACCCCATCCACTAATATTTTATCATACTTAATATCACAGGAAACCAATGCAGATTTATTGGATTTTCCTAAAGTAACAGCATGATCCTTAATATAAATCGCACCTAAATTATTGAGAGAAGTAACCCCTGCTTTAGCTGCTGCCTTAGAGAGGTCGGTAGCACAGTCAAAGGTTACAGTATACTGTCCATTCTTAGTTATGGTAATCGGTTTACCAGACTCATTACTATAATAGTTGTGGGTTTTATCGGAATAATATACATTAAGTGCAATAGTTAATTGATTGGCAGATTCCACAACACTTTCTTTTACCGTTACAGATACTGTTTTAGTTAAACCATTGGAAGAGGTTAGTGTAATTTTAGCCTTACCCACCTTAACACCCACTATTTTACCGATAGTGGATACGGTAACGATGGATTCATCTGATGATTTATAGGTAACATAGTCATCGGTTTTGGAAGGACTAAGGCTGGTTTTTATGTAAAGATAACTGCCTTCATTTACCTGATAGGAAGTTTTATCAGTTGTGACTGAAGTTGCAGGTTTGGAAGACTCCTTAGCATTAACGGTTATAGTTACCTCTTTTTTTACAGAGCCACTTCTGGTGGAGGCTGTTAAAGTTGTGGTACCGATACCTCTGGCTCGCACTTGGCCATTATATACGGTTGCAATACTGGAATCCGCTGTCTTCCATACAACAGTATCATTTGTAGTACTTGGAGCTACAGTAACAGAAATTTTCTGGCTGTCTCCAATGGACATAGTAAGTGAACTGTTACTTAAAGTTAAATCTGTAATCTTTTTAATGGCAGGGCTTTTAACGATCTCGGAGGAATCTTCTTTGTTCAAAGGATAAGCGGTACCTCGCAGTGCAGCGTTGATAATATCCGGGTATACTTCCTTTAAAGATGCTCGATCAAAAAGGGTCATGTTATAATCAGAAGGCTGTTTTGTAAGATCGTAATCTCCAGCATCCCAAGCTACAGCCACAACACCATAACGAGCACAAGCCTTTGTCATAACCTCATAATAATACGCACGCTCAGCAGTATTGTTCTTATTAGCTGCACCGTATTCGCCAAGAATAACAGGGATGCCCTTTGAGGTGAAGCTGGTATAAAGTTTTTTTACTCTGTTGATTAATCCGTTTGCATTAGTACTGGAATACTTCGTGGTATCCATAGTAGATACAAGTCCAAAGGCATAATCATATTCATGTACGGACAGGAACAATCTATTTTTTACAATGTCTTTCGGCAGCTGAAATCCTAAGGCTGCATTGGTAGTAGTATCAATATTTGTATAGCGCCCAGGAACGGAAAGCCATCTTTGTGTGTTGTTGGAACCAGTGGAACGGACTACATTCACAAAGATCTGATTTAAGTTCTGAATTACCAGAAGATCCTTGTCGACAGTAGACTCTCCACCGCCAGTAATTTCATTCATGGATTCAAATATCAGATGCTCATCGTAATCTTTAAATCGGGTTGCAATATTTCTCCATACATGTTCAAATTTCTCATAAACAGGATCAATATCCTCCTTTGCAACATTTAGCCAGCCCATTTGTTCCGCACCATCGTGATGTACATTAATAATAACATACATATCCTCAGAGATTGCATAATCAACAATATCCTGAACACGGCTAATCCAGGAATCTTTTACGGCATAGTTGTTCTCATCATCAATAAAATTACCGTAGGTTACGGGGATACGAATAGTATTAAAACCAGTATCATGAACCTTTTTAATTAATGCTTTGGTGGTCATATTGCTTTGCCATACAGTTTCACCAGGAGTAAATGAGGTATGTCCATCCATGGTATTACCTAGATTCCAACCGGTACCCATCTCATCTACAATTTGATCCACAGTAAGGCTGCGAAAGACTTGAGGATTTGGTGCAGCCTTTGAGGTTACAAACATAAGATTTGCTTTTGCTTTTTCGAGTGTATTTCTGGCAGAAGTAAGACTTTTATCGGAAACATTTTTCTTATTGTATGTAGCTTTGGCAGTTTTTAATTCCTTTTGAAACGCTGTCCAGCTGGTTGAAGTGTATTCCGACTTAACCAAATTACTACAGTAGGTGATTGTATTTTTTAACAAGGTTTTAGGTGCTGTTGCAGCATCGACAAAGCTATTTGCAGGAAATAACGTCACGAGTAATGCAAAAGTACAGAGAAGAGATATAGCTTTCTTCCAATTTAAATCTTTCAAAGTCCTTAACATAAATACCTCCTATTAATTAATTGTCATAATCGTATAAAAAGATGGGTGTGGGTGTATCTATGTTCAGATGGCGCAGACCGGCAAACCTTATTTGTGTTTTTTCAAATAAGGTTTGGTAAGGCAAGTCCAGATGAATATAGATACACCCACACCCATCTTTTTATACGATTATGACAATTAATTAATAGGAGGTATT
>JASGEU010000119.1:0-25361 GCA_047606065.1 Mobilitalea sp. | reverse complement strand
TTTACAATTGCACTTGCTGCAGTCATCAACTGTAAGGGAGTTATCTGAAAGGACTGTCCGAAGGACATGGTAGCGAGTTCAACCGCACCAATAATATCCTTTTTATGCATAATTGAATTAGCTTCACCGGGCAGGTCAATTCCGGTCTTTTTAAACAGACCAAGTTGTTTGTAGTAATCATACATCTTGTCAACGCCAACTCTCGCCCCAATTTCCATGAATACAGGGTTACAGGAATTCATAATTCCTTCTATAAAGGTCTGACTTCCATGACCTCCAACCTTATGGCAGCGGATGATACGATCTTCCACCTTTTTATAGCCTGGGCAGAAAAAGGTATCGGTTAATTTAACAACCCCTTCTTCCAGTGCCGCAGCGGCCGTAATTATTTTAAATGTCGACCCAGGTTCGTAGGTATCACTGATACTCGCATTACGCCACATTCCATTTAAGGCATTATTCATTTGCTCTTGAGTTAAAGTCTGCCCAATATAATCATCAGCAACTTCATCAATTAAAGTATAGGGATCATTTAAATTAAATTCAGGCACATTTACCATTGCTATAATTTCACCGTTTTTCGGGTTCATAACGATTAATTTAACATTATTAGCATTCTTTGATTCCATTACTTTTAGTGCAGCCTGTTCAGCAAAAAGCTGTACATTTACATCTAGGCTGGTATATAAATTATTACCCGGCTGGGGTTCAATCCTATCCTCGGCTGCATTTTCTATTTCAACACCATAGGCTGTTGTAAGTGTAAGAATAGTTCCATCAATTCCTTTTAAATATTTATCATATTTAACTTCCAATCCAATAATACCCTGGTTATCACTTCCAGTAAATCCTATTACCTTTGATGCAAGAGTATTGTAAGGATAGTAGCGCTTATAATCTTCATCGACCATAACACCATCTAAATCATACTCTCTTATCTTATCAGCGACTTCCTTTGCAACATTGGATTTAATTCTTTCAATGGAGGATTTCTTCTCCACTCTTTTGCGAACAGCAGCCTCACTTAGCCCAAGCTCTTTAGAGAGTACCTCAATAACCCGTTCCGGTTCTTTAATCTGTTGAAAAATAACAGATATGGTGCATACCGGTTTATTTGTAGCAATTAAAACTCCCTTTGCATCAAAGATACTTCCTCTTTCGGCTTTAATTGCTCGCTCTCTTTCATGAAGCGCTTCCGCTTTCGCGGCATATACCTCTGATTTCACCAGCATCAAATAACCTAACCGAACAAATAATACCAGCGCCACCACAAGGACTACTGTCACAACAATTAATATATTTCTTCTATTATAAGTTCTACTTTTTGCCATACTACCATAACCTTGCAACTCTTTTCGTTTCATTCTATTACAAAGGTTATCGCTTTATTCATGGATTAGTCGATTGCATCGGGATTAAACTCATCTTCTAGCGGATTGTTTTCTGGATTATTACCTTCTAAGCCATTCTCTGATCCCTGTTCAATCGTTTCCTCGGAGGAGTTATCACCTGTCTCTGTTTCTTCCGCAGCAGGTTGTTCATTATTTCCTTCTGTGGTTTGACCATTTTCTCCATTTGTATTTTCTGAATTTGGATCTGTAGTTGTTTCAGCTGAATTTGCAGGGTCTAACAAATAATCAATTTCACCATCTGGGAAGATCCCCAACGCAGGTAATATTTCTTTTAATATTTTACTTGCGAATTTTGTAGCTATAGAACTATCTGCCTGTTTTTCAACATTTTGGGGCTCGTCTATCATCACATAGATAACCACTTCAGGATTAATGGCTGGGACACAACCTAAGAAGGAAACAATATAGGTTTTTGATTCTACCGGATGCTTCTGTGCTGTTCCTGTTTTACCACCTACTGCATAACCTTCCACTTTTGCACCGCCAGCTGTTCCATTTTCTACTGTTTGGTACATATATTCCTGAATAAAATCAGAAGTTTTACTGGAAACAGTCTGTCTTACAAGGACAGGCTCCATTTCTTTTACTGTTACACCACTGTCATTGACAATTTTCTTAACAGCATGGGGTTTATAATAATTCCCTCCATTGACTAAGGATGAGAAAGCACTTGCCAATTGTAACATCGTACTGTCAAAGGTTTGTCCAAAACTACTGGTCGCAAGCTCTGTAGGATTTAGCTTATCATAGGCATGGATAATACCTGCTGCTTCACCCGGCAGATCTATTCCAGTGGTTTTACCAAAACCAAGAGCAGTTTCATACTGATAGAAAATATCTTTACCTTCTTCTGCAACAATCTGCATTAAAGCATCATTGCAGGAGTACATAAGTGCCTCACCAAGTGTAATTTCACCATGCCCAGCTCTCTTATTGCAATGGATGTATATGCCACCAACCCATTCACCTCCGTCACATATATAGGTATGTTCCGGTTCGGAGAGGTTCTCTTCTAATGCTGCAGCAATCGTAATCGGCTTAAAGGTGGAACCCGGCTCAAATCCGCTGGATATAACATCATTCTTCCAAAGGGCATTTAATACCTCTGTTTTTTGTTCAGCCGTCATTGAAGCTATCTCTTCCTCGGAATAAATACCGCTAAGATCTTGCGGATTATTTAAATCATACTCCTGATTAGAAGCCATTCCTAAAATTTCACCATTGTTTGGATTCATTAAAAGGACTTCAATGTTCTTACTTCCAAATTCCGTGTTAAACTCTACTATTTTTTCTTGAATAATTCTTTGCACATTTGCATCTATCGTACTTACTACCGTATTGCCATTCACAGCTTTCTTAACAATACGTTCTATATTGAGATTTGCATCGTAATATCCATATTCTCTTCCATTTGTTCCATTCAGCTCATCATTATAATACTCTTCCAAACCCCAGAAGCCCGTATTATCTGCCGACGTAAAGCCTAAGACATCACTTGCAAGTGTGCTAAAGGGATAGTTTCTAACATATTCCTCCTCAAAGTTTACACCCAAAATGTCCTCATTTTCTTTCATATAATCTTTAAAAGTTTGAACAAGATCATAGTCTAAGTTTTTTAGCATGGTAACATACTGGCTCTTTGGCTTTGTATTCAAAATATCCTGAACAGTAGCTTCCGTTATTTCAAAATAATCCTGTAAAGCTTTCATCGTTGGTGCCTGAGCTTTCGGATTCTCGTTCAGCCTTAAGGGATCCAGTATTAATCGATACATTAGTACACTCTGTGCAAGTATCGTTCCATTTCGATCTGTAATGCTTCCTCTTTTGTAAGGTAATACTGCACTGGTATAAGATTGTCTGGATAGCACCTGCTTTGTATAACGGTCTCCATCCACCTGCGTAATGTAGATTAACCTCCCCATTAGCCCGACCAACAACAGAGAAATAACACAAAATACAAGCAATAGTCTTGCTTGCATTCGTGATGTAAAGCTTCTATTCGTTTTACCATATGCTTTTTCCATCGTATCAATCCCCTCACTCTTAGGTTTAGGCTTTAATCTGGTATGTCTTCATATTGTCTGACATATTCCAAATCACTTCCTTCGTAGGTTATCACTTCATTGTTGTTGGGATAAACCATACCAAGCTCCTCAACTGCAACCTTATATACGTAATTTAAGTCATATGCCTGATTAATTGCAGCATAGGCCGCATCATTTTTATTCGTAAGATTTTTAAGGCTAGTCTCATAGGTTTTAATCGATTTTTCCATTCTGCTTACTTCTGTTTGCAGCTGAAGAAAACTCACACAAACATATAACGTCGCCACAATTGCTGCAACTAGAACCACCAAAGAAGCAAAGCTCATACTTGCCAATCCTCTGGGCTGCCGCTGAACCTGCCTGCGCGGTCTGGGTGCTTCGGTTGGCCGTTCTTCCCTTCTTCTATCCGGAACAGCATTTAGCTTACGGACCGTATTGCCCTCAATATAACTTGTCCTGTTATTACTATAATATTGTTTCTTTTTTGCCTCCATGCAAGTACCCCTCTTTTCAGTTATTATTACCCTGTAATGTAAATTACATTAACCGCTATAACTGCTCCAATTACCAGCCCATTAAGGAATACAAGAGGTTCCATCCAGAATTTATCACGCCTTTTCAAATACTCGTAATTTTGCACTCTTTGATCTCTTATTGTATTCCAATTCCTCCATTGTGGGAAGAATGGGTTTTCTGGAAATTATTTTCCCTTTTGAATGGTTTCCACAAATACAGATTGGAAAATTTGGTGGACAAGTACAAGGATCTTCCTGATTCTTAAAGCAGGTCTTCACAATTCTGTCCTCCAGAGAATGAAATGTTATGATGCATAATCTACCACCCGGTGACAGAAGATCAATCATATCATTTAAAGTATCTCTAAGTACCTCTAATTCCTTGTTAAGTTCAATACGGATTGCCTGAAATGTCCTCTTTGCCGGATGACCTGTATTCATCCTGATTTTCATTGGTATTGCGGCCTTGATTACTTCGACCAATTCATATGTGGTTTCAAACGGCTTCTCTTGTCTTCTTCTCACAATGTGTTTCGCTATATTCTTTGCGAAGTTATCTTCGCCATAGTCACGAATCATTCGAAATAATTCCATCTCCGTATAATTGTTAACAATGTCCTTTGCCGTAAGCTCCATTCGGGTATCCATTCTCATATCCAGTGGTGCATCCTCTTTATAAGAAAAACCTCTCTCCGGTGTATCTAATTGATAGGAAGATACTCCGAGATCAAGTATTATTCCATCTACCTTTGTAAAGGATAACTCCTTTAGAACCTGTTTCATATTACAATAATTACTTCTAACAATTGTAATCCTATCCTTGAATTCCTTCAGGCGTTCACCTGCTGCAGCAATAGCCGCCTCATCCTGATCTATGCCAATGAGTCTTCCGGTTGTCAACCTTTTGGCAATTTCATAGGAATGTCCTCCGCCTCCCAGAGTCCCATCGACGTAAATGCCTTCCGGGTTCACTTTGAGGTTTTCAATTGTTTCTTCTAATAAAACCGATGTATGTTGAAATGCCATTTATAACCTCCTACAGTACCTAGGTACAAGAAAACCAATTAGAAGCTAATTCCGTACTGTGACATATGTTCTGCTATCGCATCCACATCATCATAATCGTTATTATTCTCCCAGCGTTCCTTGCTCCAGATTTCAATCTTGTTGAGTACCCCAACAAAGACGATATCCTTATCTAATCCTGCACTCTCTCGTAACTTAACAGGTATCAATATTCTTCCCTGCTTGTCCGCTTCACATTCAGCAGCTTTTGCTAAAAAATATCGCTGGAGCTGCCTTGCTTCCTTGGTTCCCGGAAGTTTTATCAATTCTTCCGAAAATGTCTGCCATTCATTTTTAGGGTACACAAATAAACAACCATCCAGTCCCAGGGTAATAACAAATGTCTCCCCAAGTTCTTCTCTGAATTTAGATGGTATGATGATTCTTCCTTTTGTATCAAGTGAGTGATCGTATTCACCCATGAACATATGGCAGCACCCTCTTCATCCTATGCTTGAAGCAATCATAGAAAGTTGTCCCACTTTTATGGTTTTTTACTCCACTTTCCACCACTTTGCTCCACTTATGGGTTTATTTTATATTAGAATAGGGAATTAATCAAGAGTAAAATCAAAAAAAATAGCACAGAAACCCTTAATTTACAAGGCTTTCCATGCTATTACGACAAGCTATTACCACATCTTGTATAGAAATCTAAAATCGAACAAAATATGTCAATATATAGACAGAACAATAGGGTGTGGTAAAAAAGTCCCACACCCTATTGTTTCCATTGAATATTTATACACTTATATTCTCTTTTTTACTTGTTTCTTCAAACGCAGCCTTCTGCGTTTATAAATGATACCTGCTACGGCAAATAACACAAGTGCTGCCGAAAGTAATTGAGAGACTGCAAATGGGGTTCCCCACAAAAACAGCTGATCTGTGCGAAGACCTTCAATCCAAACTCTGCCCAGTCCATATCCCGCCAGGTACAGTAACATTACTTCACCATTAAATCGTTTATGTTTTGTATATAAAATTAATATAATTAGCAAACACAGGCTCCATAAGGATTCATAAAGAAATGTCGGGTGAACTTGAATGTATTGTATTCCATCAACAGTAACAGCCTTATCCCTTAATTCCATAATGCGCTCAAGCGTTGATGGTTTCCCTTCATAAATCTGTGCTAGCTTCGCTTTTGATATTGATGTCTGGTATATGTTTGAAACTACTCTTCGGTCAATTTGCATTGCAAAAATGTTATCCGTATATTTACCAAAAGCTTCTCTGTTAAAGAAATTTCCCCATCTCCCGATCATCTGACCTGTAATTAGCCCAACACAAGCTGTATCTGCCAAGAGCCAAAAGGAATATTTTTTAATTTTTGTATAGACAAATGCCGTAATAATAGCAGTTATAATACCGCCGTAGATAGCCAGCCCACCAGTTCTAAGGTTAAATATACTTAAGGGGCGCCCTGAAAACTCATCCCACGCAAATATTACATAATATGCTCTTGCACCAATTACGGATGCAATAATTGCATATAATGCAAAATCCAGATATATTTCCTTGTTCTGTCCGGTTCTGCCTGCCATCCACTGTGCTATCAACCAGCCACACAGCATACCAAAGCCAATAACAACTCCATAATACGCAATTTGAAATCCAAATATATCAAAGCCACTCGCTATATTCTTTAATTCAATTCCCAGATTTGGAAATATTATATTTGTACTTAACTCGTCCAGCAATTGATCACCGCTTTCTTTTATTTATCAGACATTGAAACGGAATAGTACCACATCTCCATCCTGAACCACATATTCCTTACCTTCAGAACGAACAAGACCTTTCTCTTTTGCAGCATTATAATTGCCACAATCAACTAAATTATGATAGTTTACAATCTCGGCTCTGATGAAACCACGTTCAAAATCCGAATGGATTTTTCCCGCCGCCTGCGGTGCCTTGGTTCCAACCTGAATCGTCCATGCTCTGGTCTCCTTTGGTCCGGCAGTCAAATAACTAATAAGACCA
The DNA here is from genome assembly GCA_047606065.1 of Mobilitalea sp. GTDB lineage: Bacteria > Bacillota > Clostridia > Lachnospirales > Lachnospiraceae > Mobilitalea. The sequence goes on along the minus strand of JASGEU010000119.1, from coordinate 18,335 downwards.
AGGATATGATAACTCGCTTTAATCAGTTTCTCCAGTCCGGACTCATTTAATCCTAATTCCTCTAAGAACATCTTCTTTTCTTCATCATCTAATTCTGCAATCTCTTGCTCAATCTGTGCACTGATTACGAACACTTCAGAATTTTCCTGGCTTGCAAATTCACGAACTTTAACAACATAGGCATTATTTTCCCCATCATCAGCCAAGTCATCTTCCTTCACATTAGCCGCATAGATTACCGGCTTGGCTGTTAAAAGATTTAACTCCCCAAAGATTGTTTTCTCCTCATCATCAAGATCAGTAAAAGTCTTTGCCATGAGTCCTTCTTCCAGATGAGCCTTCAGGCGCTGAAGCATCTCTAGCTCTTTGGCAAGTGCCTTGTCATTCTTTGCACCCTTTGCTGTTTTTGAAATTCTACGTTCCAATATCTCAAGATCAGAAAAAATAAGTTCTAAATTAATTGTTTCAATATCTCTTAATGGATTTACAGAACCATCCACATGAATTACATTGGTATCTTCAAAGCAACGTACAACATGTACAATCGCATCTACTTCTCTAATATTCGATAAAAACTGATTTCCCAGTCCTTCTCCCTTACTTGCCCCCTTAACCAGACCTGCAATATCAACAAATTCAATGGCTGCCGGAACTATTTTTTCTGTGTGATATAAGTCTCCCAACACTTTTAGTCTTTCATCAGGAACCGGAACGATTCCAATGTTAGGATCAATTGTACAGAAGGGATAGTTCGCTGATTCCGCGCCTGCCTTTGTTAAAGAGTTAAATAATGTACTTTTACCTACGTTAGGTAAACCAACTATGCCAAGTTTCATTTGTTTCTTCCTTCCTTGTATTCATTTCAAATAACATAAATCTTTATGATTGCTGCTAGTCCTTTGTTTCCATCACCAGAAGGATACCTTCCTTAAATTCCACACCGGCCAAATCATCTTTAATTACATTACTTACCCCCAGACTACTTCCAGAAAGTAACGTATGATTATTTAACGGATATTTACAACCTGTCAGGGTTAGTCCAATCACCTTTTCTGTAAATGGTAAGAAGGATATATTACTGCCAAACTGCAACTTCTTTTCTATGGTAAAACTTTCCTTCTTAAGGTATATCTTATTATTTGCATCAAGGATTGATGCAAATACACCAACCTGCATCGGCAACATAAGAAGATGAATATTGGCAAAGGTATGATCCAAACGACTTCCAGTAGCACCAATGATATCAATATGCGTTGGAGCGTGCATAAGAGCCAGCTCAATCGCAATTTCTGTATCCGTCTTATCCTTTTCTGTGGGAAAGGTTTTCATCGGTACCGATAACTCCTGGTACTTATGAAACACTTCCTGTGGTACAGAATCAAAATCACCAACAATATAATCCAGTTTTATGCTAAGCTGATCTGCAGCTGTCATTCCATTATCTGCTGCAATAATCATATGATACTCTTGTACCTGCAGCCACTTAGCTAGAAAATCCAAGTCAATATATCCACCGGTAAGAATTAAAACTCTGTTATTCTTCTCCATATATAGCCTTTCGCTCCTTTTCATCTCATACAGTATTCTCTGATACCTACAATCTTTCTAGAGCGTTTCTATTTAATCAAATGTCTCCGGTTCTTCTTAGTTAAAAAGATTAAACTTATCATGAAACACAGTTACATTCTCCTTCATATCACCTTTAAATACCGAAGTTCCGGCAACAATAATGTTGGCGCCTGCTTTTATCACCTGTTCCACATTATGAATTGTAATTCCGCCATCTACTTCGATATCAATCTTTTTACCATTCTTTACAATCATTTCTCTCATGCTCTCAATTTTTTGCAGCATGGAAGGGATGAAGACCTGTCCACCAAAGCCCGGGTTCACAGACATGATTAAAATCATATCCAACTCATCCAGAACATGTTCCAATCCATGAATTGGAGTTGCAGGATTTAAAGAAACCCCTGCTTTCATTCCTAACTCTCTGATCCGAGATAGTGTTCTATGAAGATGAGGACAAGTTTCGGCATGAACCGTAAGGATATCTGCACCTGACGCTTTAAAGGCTTCCAGGTATTTATCCGGGTCTTCAATCATTAAATGCACATCAAAAATAAGCTTCGAATTCTTTCTTATCGAAGCTATCACAGGCATTCCAAAACTAATACTTGGAACAAATTTTCCATCCATTACATCGATATGAAGGTATTCTACTCCTGTACTTTCCAGTAGAGTAATCTGCTCCCCCAGTTTTGTAAAATCCGCTGCTAAAATCGATGGAGCAAGCTTTATCATATTCATACCAACCTTTCATGTAACCGTAACAATTAGCAATAATATAAAAGTAGCTAATTTCTTAGTTCTATTTTATCTAATATAATTTAACATCATGCTAATCAATTAAAATTGAATACTAATTAGCTCAATCAGGTTTACTTAGTATTTCTTCTGGTCTTTTAATTCATCATACAGGATAAGATAATTCTCATATCTGATTTTACTTATTTTCTGATTTTTCAAAGCATCCTTTACTCCACAAGAAGGCTCGTTTCTATGGCTGCAACCAATAAAACGACAATTCTCTTCATATTCATGAAATTCAATAAAGTAACTCTTCAAATCATCCTTATCAATCTGATCAATATAAAGGGAGCTAAAGCCTGGAGTATCCATGACATAAGTATCCCCTTCAATGTGAATAAGCTCGGAATGTCTTGTTGTATGCTTTCCGCGCTTAATCTTCTCACTAATATCACCGGTTTCCATTTTCACCTGGGGTTGAATCAAATTGATAAAGGTAGATTTACCAACACCTGATGGTCCTGCAAGTACGGTTGTCTTATCTTTCAAAAGGCCTGTGACTAAATCTACTCCCTCTAAATTACGCATACTTGTAAAGAGAACTTCATAACCGCATTTCTTATAGGCTTCTTTTAACAGACTCATTTCTTTTTCAGTAACGATGTCCATCTTGTTAAAGCATACAATTGTATTGAGACCCTGTTTCCCCATCATAATCAAAAAGCGATCCAACAGGTTTAAGTTAGGATCAGGCTCTGCAGCTGCAAAGATAACCATTGCCTGGTCAATATTTGCAACTGCTGGCCTTATTAATTCATTTTTTCTAGGATATATTTCAACAATAGTGCCTTTGCCCTCTGGCTGGTCATCGGTATCTATCTCCACTTCATCACCCACCAAGGGTTTAATCTTCTGATTACGAAATATCCCCTTAGCCTTACATTCATAAGTCATGTGATTAATTGGCGAATGCACATAATAAAATCCTGCGATACCTTTGATAATTCTACCTTTCAAATTAATCCTCCAAAGATGCAAAAGTTGCTTCCCAGGTCAATGGTTCTGTATCACCTGGTAAGATAAATAAATCTCCGTTAACATACATTTTTACAGTACCAGTTTCTCCATTAGGTCCTTGCAAATCCACAGTAGCAGGGAACTCTGACGGAGACATAGGTCCCGCAAAAACAGTCGATACATCGCCATTTTGTTCCATCTCTAAAATTATATCTGCGGTATCACCAAGACCCTCAACATAGTCAAAGGGATTAACGTCTATAGTCACTTGACCAACATATACTTCATCCTCTGGCTTGACCGTAGGTGTTACTGTAGGGGTAGCAGCTGCTTTACCTGTACTGATTGTTATATCAATTGTAGTATTCGTATCAACACTTTGACCTTCTGACGTACTCTGGTAGCTTACCTGACCCTTTGGATATATATCAGAGGCTGCATAATCGACTGTTCCAAGTTTTAAGTTTAATGCGGTTAATGCATTAGATGCCTGTAATTCCGTTTTCCCCAGCAGACTCGGTACATTTACCTTTTTAATCTCAGGACCAGTACTTACAATCACTTTAACGGTATCTCCTGCTTTAACCATAGTCCCACGCTCAGGTATCGTATTAATAACTTTACCAACTTCAACCTCATCACTTGGAATCCATTCGTGATCGAGTAATAATTCTTTTTCCGTTATTTTCTTATCTGCCTGTTCCTCTGTTAAACCATAGACATCTGGAATCTCAATTGGCTGCTTGCCTACGCTAATGGTAAGAATTACAGTGCTGCCTTTTAAAATATCACTTTGTTCTGCAGGGTATTGCTTCATAACCTTGCCTGCCTCATATTCATCAGAATAATCGTCATTTCCCCATTCGATTATCGCATCTGGATCTTTGGCTTTTATTAAGGTCATAGCATCCTCCTTGGTATAACCTGTCACCTTAGGTAAGGTGTAACTTTCTCCTACAGGTATTCCTTGGGTTGGTGCAAGGGTCGGTTCCGGAGAAGGAGTAAGGGTCAATTCAGTACCGATGTTGTCATCAGGTGTATCATTCTTACGATTGGAGGTTAAAAACCACGCCACTGCAGATATAATAACAATCATTAATACTACTGCCGCAACAATTGATCCTATTACGAAAACTTTTTCCACCTTTGAATCTACAGTGTCCAATTCTTCATCGTCTTCCTCTGGAGCTGCAGCAGCTGCCAGATTCTTAGTTGAACGCATATCATCCTCGAGGAACGCTCCATTTTTAATTTTCCCTATTTCCTCTGAAATATTAATGGTTGGAGAATCCGTTGCAACGAAGGCAGGAATCTGTACGAAGTCACCATCCGGATTAGTAATCGCTCTTTTTAAATCAGAAATCAGCTCAGAAGCTGTATGATATCTTCTTTCCGGTCTCTTCTGCATACACTTTTGAACAATCTTATCAATACTAAAAGGAATCTCTGGATCCAATTCGCGAAGTGGCATAGCTTCTCCCTGAATATGAAGCAGTGCTACGGAAACCGTATTGTCGCCTGCAAAAGGAACTTTACCGGACAGCATTTCATAAAGAGTAACACCTAAAGAATAGATATCACTTTTCTCGTCACTGTATCCCCCCCTTGCCTGTTCTGGGGAAAGATAGTGCACTGATCCCATAGCATTGGAGGTAATGGTATTGGAATTGGTTGCTTTAGCAATACCAAAATCAGTAACTTTTACTTTTCCGTCTCTGGATATAATTATGTTCTGTGGTTTAATGTCTCTGTGTATAATATGGTTGTCATGAGCTGCTTCCATACCTTGTGCAATTTGAATGGTAATTCCAACAGCTTCCTTAACTTCAAGTTTACCCTTCCGCTCAATAAATCGCTTCAGTGTAATACCTTCCACCAACTCCATTACAATAAAATGTAAGCCACTGTCATCACCGACATCATATACATTTACAATGTTCGGATGAGATAGACCTGCGGCCGACTGTGCTTCACCTCTGAATTTGTTCACAAAGCTCTTATCGCTGGAGTATTCCGGTTTTAATACCTTTATCGCTACAAAACGATTTAATCTCTGGTCTCTGGCTTTATAAACATCCGCCATCCCACCTGATCCTACTTTATCAATCACTTCATAGCGATCACTGATAAACATACCGGGTTTTAACATTTTAATCACCTCATTCTTCATTCTTTTCCCAAGCTTGGTAATGACAGCTTGGCCGGATAGAAGAAATACAAAAAAATGTACATCGACCTCTTTTTGATTTCCTCATAAGTGAATTATGTACCATTGATAACCCACTTTGGAACTCTTGCATTTGAAGTAACTTTCATCTGCAAGAATTATGAATTATTCATTGCTTCATATTCTAATTAATATAACAGCTATGTTGTCTTTACCGCCATTTTGATTTGCAGATGCAACCAGGGTTTCCACAGCGGTTTGCAGATCTTCCTTTTCTTTAATTATCTGTTCAATCTTTTCATCTTCAAGCATATTGGTGAGTCCATCGGAACATATTAATATAAAATCACCATCTTCCATGCTCACTTCAAAGAAATCAGGTTCAACTTCTGAATTAGCACCTAATGCTCTCGTTACAACATTCTTATTCGGATGAACTCTGGCTTGTAATCGATCCAATTCACCGGACTTAACCATTGCCTCCACAAGGCTATGGTCCTCAGTTATTTGCTTCATCTCTTTGCCAATAACATATAGCCTGCTATCCCCAATATTGGCTACATACAAATCATTACCGATGATTGTCGCAGCAACAAAGGTTGTACCCATACCTTCCAGTTCTATCTGCTCCATCGCTTTACTGCGAAGAGCCTTATTCGTTTCTTGTATAGCCTCACCAATGGATGCAATCGGTAAATCATTGTCACTTTGTTCAATTTTTTCTTTAAAAAATTCTACACAGAATCTTGAAGCATAATCACCTGCGTTATGTCCTCCCATCCCATCGGCTACAATAAATAAATTAGGTAGTTTACCAATGGCATTTTCACTGCAAAAGACATAATCCTGGTTTATCCTCCGTCGCTCTCCAATATCAGTTATTGAAAATGCTTTCAAGTCTGCACCTCCTTGTTGTACAACCTGTCAGAGCCTTAAGTGTAACATTTCATTACATTTTATCAATATAACTCTTCCTTAGTTGCCCACAGGCAGCGTCAATATCCGCGCCCATTTCTCTTCTTATAGTAACATTTATTCTATTTTTTTCAAGTATATTTTTAAATTTTTGTATCTTTTTGTTCTCTGATTTTCTGTAATCACGCTCTTTTATAGGGTTTACAGGAATTAAATTAATATGACAATTTAAGCCTTTTACCAGCTTAGAAAGCTCTGCCGCATGCTCTTCCTCATCATTTACGCCATCCACAAGGCTGTATTCGAAGGTTAATCTTCTTCCAGTTTTATCATAATAACTACGGAATGCATCCAGTACTTCTGTTAATTCATATTTAACTGCCACAGGCATCATTTTCTTTCGTATTTCATTGTTGGGTGCATGTAGAGATAGTGCAAGTGTAACCTGCAATCCTTCGTCACCAAATGCTCTAATTCTATCGGGGATTCCACAGGTTGAAACTGTAATATTTCTTGCACTAATGTTTAACCCGCCAGCTTCGGTAATCATCTTTAGAAATTTTACTAATTGCTCATAATTATCCAGCGGTTCTCCAGTTCCCATAACCACTATATTGGATACCCGTTCTCCCGTTAATGCCTGAATTCGATAAATCTGATCCAACATTTCCGAGGCAGTAAGGTCGCGTTCTTTACCTCCAATGGTGGAGGCACAGAATTTACAGCCCATACGGCATCCCACCTGTGAGGAGATACAAACACTGTTTCCATGATGGTATTTCATAAGTACGCTTTCAATGACTCTATCATCTCTTAGGCGAAATAAATACTTAATTGTTCCGTCCGAAGCAGAATGCAGGGAATCCACAACAGAAAGTGCAGCAATCCAAAAATGTTCCTGCAGCTTTTGTCTTAAGTCCTTTGATAGATTCGTCATCTCATCAAAGCTGGTGACTAGTTTTATATGAAGCCATTCATATATTTGCTTTGCCCGAAATACAGGCAGCCCCATCTCTTTTAGTTCACTTGTTAATTCCTCAATATTTAAGGATTTAATATCAATTTGTTCCATCTTTTTTCCTATTCTAATTGTATAAAAACAGCCAAGTATCTGTATAAATTTATTTTATTTACTTACTATTGATTATCGGCAAAAAGTACTTACTAAAATACATAATAGCATTCCTTTTCGGACTATATTCCACTTTATACACTGCACTAATAAAGTTCTCTACTTTTTTGTATGCTAAAACTTTTAACTTTAGAACCAGCTAACCTAATTCCTCTTTCTACGGAACTTAGCTATAAAAAATCCATCGGTGGGATGAACTCCTTGTAATAGCTGCAGATAACCTTTTTCCGTGGTTTCGCTCTTTAGCTCGTCCGGTAAGTAAGTATTTAAACTCTCCAGAGAAAAATCAAAGTTATTTAAAAACCACTCCATATTAGCAGTATTCTCTCCGTGATTTATCGTACAAGTACTGAACATAAGTACTCCGCCTTCTTTTACATAGCTTTGAATCACACTTAAAATCTTACGTTGTAATTCAACAAGCTCTTTTTGCTGGTTTGGTGAGAATTTATATTTCAGATCAGCTTTCTTCCCGAATACTCCCATTCCACTGCAAGGCAGATCAGCAATCACAACGTCAGCTTTATCGACCAGTTCCTCATCAAGAATTGAAGCATCCCACACCTTTGTCAAAATGTTAGTAAGTTCTAAACGCTTTATGTTCTCGTTAATTAAACCAACCTTATACTCTGTAAGATCCCTGGCTAAGACACTCCCTGCAGTTTGTGCGGCATGCATAGTTTTACCGCCAGGTGCGGCACAGACATCAACCACCAGATCCTTTTCACTAATACCGGCAACCTCACATACAAGCATAGAACTCACATCCTGAACAGTAAAATACCCCTTTTGAAAGGCTTCAAGTTTTTCCAAATAATCATAATTCTTTAACTTAAAGGCATAAGGCAAATAATCACTTTCTTCAACTGTAACCCCTTCTTTTAATAGTATTTCTTTTAATTCTTGAGGAGTAACCTTTTGTAAATTCGTTCGAATGGTAAGCTCCTTTTCCTTTAATGACGCCGCAAGAATTATTTCTACTGTAGCAAAGTCATACTGTGTCAAAAGCTCACTTACCAGCCATTGGGGATAAGAGTAGCTAATTTCTAAATACTTGATCGGATCTAGCTGCTTATCGGGAAATTTTATATTAGCTTCATTTCTTGTGATGTTACGCAATATTCCATTTACAAACCCAGAAAGCTTGTCAAAGCCCCTCTTTTTTGCTAGTTTTACAGCTTCATTACAGACCGCAGAACTCGGAATCTGATCCATATAGCAAAGCTGATACACACTCATTCGTAATAGATTACGAATGAAAGGTTTCATTTTTCGCACCGGCAAGGTGGAAAACTGTTCTATAATATAATCAAGTGTTAAATATACTTTAACTGTTCCACTAAACACCCTGGAAAGAAAAGCGCGCTCCTGCTTTTCTAGCATTTGATAACGCTTCAGAGTTTGATTTTGAACTGTATGACTGAATTTGCCTCCTTCCAGGACTTCCAAAAGCATTTCAAGAACTATCTCGCGTGAATTATAAGACTCAGTCACGTCTTCTTCCTCCAAATAGTAGGATTAACCTTAGTAATTGTAATATAGTTGCTGCCGCTGCCGCTACATAGGTTAAAGCCGCTGCATCCAGTACCTTTTTTGACTGTTTTAATTCTTCGCCGTATAATATCCCAGTCTCACCCAGAATAGCAATTGCCCTTCTTGATGCATTGAATTCTACTGGCAATGTTATAATCTGAAAAAGAACAGCTGCTGCAAATAAAAGAATACCTATATTAATTAATAAGGAATTATAGCTTAAAACTATTCCAAGTATAATGATTGGCCAGGCAGCCATGGAACCAATATTGGCAACTGGTACCAGTGCACTTCTTAAAGCCAAGGGTGCATAGGAATTCTGATGCTGCATGGCATGCCCGCATTCATGCGCTGCAACACCAATTGCTGCTAAGGAATTCCGTCCGTAAACGGTATCGGATAAACGTAACACCTTGGATCTTGGATCATAATGATCACTAAGATTACCGGATACCTGTTCAATACGTACATCATAAATACCACAATGATGAAGAATACGTTCCGCAGCCATCGCTCCTGTTATTGACGACCTGCTGCTTACTTTGGAATATTTTGAAAAAGTTGATCTTACCTTCGCCGAAGCTAATAAGGTAATTACAATACCAATGATAACGAGGATATACGTAGGATCATTGAAGGCACCATAATAATAGCCATAGCCCATAAAAAATCATTCCTTCCTAACAACCTAAGCTCTTATACTCTTAGGTAAACCTTTTATTAAATTGCTGCAATTAACATTCATACACAAATGATTCGTAACGGCCTTTAATTAGAACTTTTATTATCCTAGTTTCAGACCTGTTTTCAATTGATAACCTCGCAGGAAGGACTCTGCCGTCATACGTTTTTTCCCTTCCAGCTGTAATTCCCTGATGACTAAAAGTCCGTCACCAGTCTTTACGACAATAGCATCTTTTCTTATTTCAATAATTTCTCCAGGTTCCAATGTTTCAGCCTTTAATTCTTTGTTATCCTCAAAAGACTCAACTTTTGCCAACCATATTTTAAGAGTCTTTCCTTCCAGCATTGTAAATGCACTTGGCCAGGGATTAAGTCCACGTATCATACGTTCTATTTTCACCGCTGATTGTGTAAAATCTATTCTTCCCATTTGTTTATCAATTATTTTAACATAGGTTGCTTCCTCGTTATTTTGAGGTGTACGTACTGCACTTCCATCCTTTATAGATTTTAGTGCCCTTGCCATGAGTTCTGCACCGAGATCTGCCATCTTATTAAACAGGCTTCCACCAGTTTCCTCTTGATCTATGGTCAATTTTTCCTGAATAATCATATCACCGGTATCTATGCCAACATCCATATACATAATTGTTATACCAGTCTCCTTCTCACCCTCCAATATGGAGTACTGAATTGGAGCTGCACCTCGATATTTCGGCAATAAAGAAGCATGCACATTGATACAACCGAACGGTGGTATATCAAGCAATGCCTTTGGCAATATTTGTCCAAATGCAGCAACAATGATTACCTCCGGGTCCATCTCTTTCAATTTCTCAAGAAACTCTGGCTCCCTTACTTTGACAGGTTGATATACAGGCAGGTTATGAGAAAGTGCTACTTCCTTAACCGCAGAATAACTTACTTCCTTACCTCTGCCTTTTTGCTTATCGGGTTGTGTTACCACCCCGATGATTTCATGTTCCTCTTTGATTAATCTATCTAAAATTGTAGCCGCAAAATCCGGCGTACCCATAAACAATATTCTCATGAGCAACCATCCTTTCGTAAATTATTCGTTACTACAATTATTCCACTTCTTCAGTTATATAATTATTACGTAATTCTCCGATTGCAACTTCTGGATATAAAATTCCATTTAAATGATCAATTTCATGGCAAAGTGCTCTTGCTTTCAGTTCCACACCTTCCACAATAATCTCCTCGAATCTTTCATTTAAAGCCTTCACCTTAACATAGTTTGGTCTGCATACGGTTCCAACCTTACCTGGAATACTTAAGCAGCCTTCATCGCCGATCTGCTCTCCGTCTGTTTCCAATATCTCCGGATTAATCAGTACGATTGGTTCATCACCTTCTTCAGATACATCAATTACAATGACACGCTTTAAAATTCCAACCTGTGGCGCAGCAAGGCCTACCCCACCGGCATCATACATAGTATCTATCATATCATTGATTAAAGTAATCAGCTTTCTGTCAACTTCTTTTACTTCCTTACTTACTTTTAAAAGTACGGAATCTCCGATCTCTCTAATATTTCTAATTGCCATAACAAACAATCCTCTCTAAACATATTTAAAATTCAACAGTTAAAAACCATATTCTTAAGCCTAATTTTTAAATTTAAACTCTATATAAGCCCTTCCTATTCAAAGGAATTATACTATCATACCATAACCTTCCTACCTTAATCAACTAGTTCCTAATAGGAACTCATTGGGTTGAAGTCAAATTGCAAATTAGTACCAGTAAAATATTCGGAATAATTATAATATCCCTCAAGATAATTTTTTACTTTAATTAAAGTAGTATATTCTGAATGCTTCAGATAGATTACATATCGGAAGATGTCATTCACCTTTGAAATTGCTGCCGGTGCCGGTCCAATAAGTTCAACCTCTTCTGCATTCTCAAAATACATTTTTATAGCCTCTGAAAGATGTTCGGATGCTTTATTTGCCTTTTCTTCATCCTTTGATGTAATAATAAGCAGTAAGATATGGGATGCAGGAGGGTATTTCATTAATCTGCGGTATAACATCTCCTGTTCAAAAAAGGCTTTATAATCGCCTGTAGCAGCAGTAGTCAGGCTGTAATGCTCCGGATGATAGGTCTGGATAACAACTTCACCGGGCAGGGTATCCCGTCCTGCTCGTCCCGCTGCCTGACAAAGTAATTGAAAGGTTCTTTCACTCGCTCTAAAATCTCCTGTATACAGAGATAAATCAGCCGCAAGAATTCCCACAAGAGTAACCTTCGGAAAATCATGACCTTTTACAATCATCTGTGTCCCAACTAAGATATCAGCCTGATGTTTTGAAAATGCGGCTAAAACCTCTTCGTGTCCACCTTTCTTCCTGGTGGTATCTGCATCCATTCGCAGTACACGTGCTCCCTGAAATTCTTTTTTTAAAAGTTCTTCTACCTTTTGTGTACCAGTACCAAAGGCAGCAATATATTTTGATTGGCAGACCGGACAGCTCTTTGGTTGTGCTTCTTCATATCCACAATAATGACATTGTAATTTACCGTCGTTATGGGCGGTTAACGAAACATCACAATGCGGACACTTAACCACATAGCCACAGCTTCTACAAGAAACAAAACCAGCATAACCACGTCGATTTAAAAATATCATAATTTGTTCCCGCTTATTTAAGCGGTCTATCATCAACTCTCTAAGTTTATTACTAAAGATAGATTTATTCTTATTTTTAAGTTCTTCCCTTAGGTCTGTAATCCAAACCACGGGCGGATTCGCTTCCTTGGCACGTTTTGTCAGTTCAAATAAAGTAATCTCTCCCTTAATTGCCTTACAATAGGTTTCTAACGACGGAGTAGCTGAACCAAGAACTACAGAAGAATTTGTCAACTTGGCACGCCAAATTGCCACCTCAACCGCGTGGTATTTGGGTACGGTTTCACTTTTATAGCTGTATTCATGCTCTTCATCAACTATAATCAGCCCCAGATTTAGAAACGGTGTAAATAAAGCTGACCTGGGACCAATAATAATGTCAATTTCGCCATTTCTGGCACGTATGCTCTGGTCATAGCGTTCTCCCTGGGACATTTTAGAGTTCATAATACTAATTCGATCCTGAAACCTTTGATAGAATCTCATTACCGTCTGGTAGGTCAGAGCAATTTCTGGTATTAATACAATTACCTGCTGCCCTTTTGCAATCACAGAAGCTATAATTTCCATATATACTTCCGTCTTACCACTGCCTGTAATTCCATGAATTAAATAGGTTTTACGCAGCCCCTCTTCATAATCCTTGCAGATTTCCGTCACTGCCTGCTCTTGTTCTTCATTTAAGACAACTTTTTGCTGGGATATAGCAGCGTTGACCACTGGATTTCTATACAACTCTTCTGAAATAATTCTCATAACTCCTTGCTGTTCCATTCCAGAAATGGTCGTTCGGGGAATATTAAGCTTGTTGATGGCCACATCATAATTCAGAGTATTTTCTTTCATCAACGCTTCCAGAAGTCTTAGTTTTGCCTTGTTATTCTTTCTTTGATATTCCACATACAGCTGACTTGCCTCTTCTTTTCCAATCGCCAACTCCAGGTTTCTTAATTCCTTACGTTTCACTGCCTTTCTTACTGGAATTACGGTTTTTAAAGAATCATTAATGGTACCGCCAAAAGTTTCTTTGATCCAATATGCCAAACCTATCAGATGACTTTCAATCTTTGGGGCATTTTCCGGAATAGAAAGAATTGGCTTAATTAACTCTGGTTGAATCTTAGCCTCTTCTGATAAACCAACAATATATCCTTGTATACTACGATTGCCTTTTCCGAAGGGAACCAAAGCCAAAGCTCCGATTACTGCCTTATGTTGCAGCTCCTGTGGGATGGCATACTGAAAGGTCTTATCTAAATTTTCATGGGAGATATCAATAATAATATCTGCATAGACTACCATCCTGTCCTCCTTCGTTGGTATCATCCTTCGTATGATTAAATTAACTGACCAATTCTATTTACCAGCTAATATATCGGCAATTAGTTCTCTCTCATCCATATGATACTTCACACCATTAATTTCCTGATAATCCTCATGACCCTTGCCAGCAAGTACAATGACATCACCTTCCTGTGCATTATCCATACAATATTTTATGGCTTCTTTACGGTCAATAATTTCCACATATTTACCTGGTCCTTTTTTTACACCAGTAATAATATCATTTATAATCTCCTGTGGTTCTTCTTTTCTTGGATTATCAGAGGTAACAACTGTAAGATCTGCTAATCTTGAGGATGCCTCTCCCATCTCAAATCTTCTGTTTCTATCACGGTTTCCTCCGCAGCCAAACAGACAGACAAGGCGTGCCGGCTGATATTCCTTTAAAGTAGTCAGTAAACTTTTTAAACTCATTACATTATGGGCATAATCAATCATTAAGGTATAGTGATCACTTACGGTAACCAATTCTACTCTGCCTCTTACATTGACATGATTCAGTGCTTTTGTAATCTCTTCTTCCTTCACTCCAAAATGTCTGCAAAGAGCAACTGCACAAAGGGAATTATACACATTGAACTTTCCTGGTACATTCATTTTCACACTCATATTCATCAAACCTTCCACCTGATATGCAATACCAAGGTAACCCGGTCTTTGTACTAATTCTACATTAGTTGCTCTTACCTCTGCCTTATCAGAAAATCCAAAGGTCTCCACCTTGCAGGTATGACCTTCGAGAATTTCTTCTGCATGAGAATCATCTATATTAATTAAGCCTACTTTACATTGCTTAAATAACTTGCTCTTACATCTTAAATAATCCTCGAAATCCTTATGTTCTGCCCCACCAATATGGTCATGACCTAAATTAGTAAAAATACCATAATCAAACACGAAGCCAGACATACGATGCAGCATAAGTCCTTGGGAAGATGCTTCCATAACTACACAGTCACAGCCTGCCTCCACCATTTCTGCAAAATACTGCTGTGTAAGATAAGATTCCGGGGTTGTATTATTGGAAGGAATCACTTTATCCCCAATAATAGTCTCAATCGTTCCGATTAAACCAACCTTCTTCCCTGTATTCTCAAGAATGGACTTAATCATATAGGTAGTAGTTGTTTTACCCTTGGTTCCGGTGATACCAATCGTAGTCAGCTTCTTAGCTGGATGGTCAAAATATGCTGCCGACATATAAGCCAAGGCTACTCTGGTATTTTCCACTTTAATAATTGTAACAGACTCTGGTGCTTCCACTTCTTTTTCAACAATTACAGCAGCTGCACCCTTTTCAACAACTTCGTTTATAAAATTGTGTCCATCCACCACTGCACCGCTGATACACACAAATACAGAATCCTGAATTACATTTCTTGAGTCATATACTAATGTTGACACCTTGGTGGTTATACCACCCCTTACAACTGTATAATCCAACTCCTTAAGTAATTTCTCCAGCAACATATATGATCCTCCTAATAATATTAAACTATCTATTGATTCTTAACTTAAAACACCAATTCTATCACCAAAATTCACCTAATCATATGTATAGTTTGATACCGTCTAGACTTTGTAAACTATAATCTAATCATACTGATTATCCTATTCCTTTTGGTTATCTATCATAACTACCTTATATAATTATAGTGCAAAAATAATCTTTGTAAAGATAAACCTCGATTGTCAAATAAGGTCTATCAACCTTATATTTTATTAAACGATAATTGATTTGTTCATCCCAATCAAATATTACAACGGATTCTATAATATTACCTTTCGCAGAACATGATAGAAATCCAGGACCAAACCAAAGCTACATGCTATGACGATCTTGACTCCAAATTCATCGAAACCACTATATTTCCATATTTTATTACTGCTTCCAATAAAGTGATGAGCATTTCCCCGAGCTTTGACTATGCTATTCTGTATTTGCCCAAGGATATCCATCACCTGTTCTTGGATATTTATAATCAAATTTTTCGTGCTTCTTCAGCACTTGCTAAAAATAGGGAAGACCTGATGGACTTTTGGACCGTATTACTGAAATTTATTGATAAGTCTTATAATTCCATAGGAAAGGAGCACTGTCTTAGGCTTTTGGAAAAGCTATGCCAAGACATCCTTAACACATCTTATCAGGCAACTATGGTCAACTCGGATATAGTCAAAGGCTCTCCTAATTTGACGGTATCCGCTACCAATGAGACTTCTGTTTTCTTTGTATTCTTCCTTAGCAAAAGGTCCCTTTCATTTGGTTTTCTGCGAAAAGAGCGTATCATATTCCATTTACAGTTTTATGATTATATATCTGTTTATCTCACAAAGTTAACATCTTCTTTGTAAATTTGTAACAGAAATATAGCCAGTACCAAAACTTTACTTTGATAACTGGCTTATTTCTATTGCCTTATCAGTGACATTACTCGAATATACTTTACTTCTTTCAATATCAATCCTATTGACTTAACTTATTAATTTCTAAATCATTATTTTGACACTTAAATAAAGTATTTTTAATTCTTCCCTTCTTTTTTAATGGAGATGACTCCCCATTTGTCTTTTAGCATAACCCTTGCAAATTCCTCGGATAGCATCTCTATTTTTTTATACTTTGGTGGCACAATCTCTTTAACGGTTATTATATCAATGAGTCCTAACTTGCCATTTAGGCTGACTATAGCCTTTCTTTCATTGAATTCCTTTATGCTTGAATATTTTGGCGGTATAATCTCCACGCCTGTCATTTTGTCGATAAAACCATATTTTCCATCATATCTAACTACTGCTAAGCCTTCGGAAAATTTCCAAGCATCATCATATTCACTGTTTAACTGTAGAATTACCTTGCCGGTTTTGTCGATGTAACAATATTCACCCTCCCTCCGAATTGCCGCTAAACCTTCAGAAAAATCTGTGCACTCATCATAGATGCATGGTATCACTTCGTTACCGGTTTTATTAATATAGCCATATTTACCATTTATAAAAACATATGCTAATTCTTCCCCATTGAACTCCTCTATAAAATCATACTTACAAGATATAATCTCTTTACCTGATATATCGTAAAGACCGTATTTGCCATTTGATTCAATTTCTATTAAACCATCATTGAGAGCTCGTACATAATCATACTTGCATGGCACAATCACTTTGCCTTTTTTGTCAAAATAACCATATTTGCTGTTTAAATTAACTTCTATTAAGCCTTCATTGAGAGAACCTATTTTATCATATTTACATGGTATAATCACTTTACCTGTTCTGTCGAAGTAACCATACTTGCTGTTTAACTCGACTTGAATTAATCCATCCGCAAAGACTTCTACAGAATCATACATGCAGGGTATTACTATTTTACCCTTGTTATCTATATAACCATACTTACCATTAAGCTTTACCCATGCCAAACCATCAAAAACACCTCCTGCCTCATCATACTTTAATGGAACAATCTCTTTCCCTTTGTTATCTATATATCCCCATTTTCCTTTTATGCTTACCGGTAATAATCCTTCCGATGGTTTTGTTATTGTGTCATACTTCGTAGGTGCAACCAGAAATCTCAAGCAATTCCTTTTGGGTGGAATATTTCGATCCATGATGAGCTACCTTCATTAAGGTGACGATATTGATACAATTCAACTATGAACACCTTTAGTACAGGAAAATGCACACCCCACGGTTTATCGATACCGCACAGTGTACATTTCATATGTTGGCGTATTTTTGATATTGTTAGAAGTTTGTTAATTGTTAAGTACATCATAATCAATAAAAGAAAATAGATGGAATCCAGCCGAAAATATCTAAATTGGATTTTTGTCAAAAATGATTACTACTGAAATCAGCATACCAATTTTTTTCCTCAACTTAGCTCCAAAACTAAAACTGCTTCTATTACTTTTGGTCAAACGCTGTTTCTGGCATATTTTTTTCTAATAATAACCACAGTTCCTCAGCAACAACGTTAGGTGCACATGGCATAGAGTTTTTTATCCACCAAATTAAAACACCCAAAATAGCAGAAGTTAAGAATTGAATAGTTATTTCTGAATTAAAATACTTTTTTAACATATTTACTATTTCATGAGACATACACGAACTGAATGTGGCAAAGTTTTCATTTTTGAATAAGATCTTCACCATATCAAAATTATAAGCCAAATACTCAAATATAGATATTAAAATGTTTTTGTTTAGTGCTTCATTTTTATGCTGACATAGTAGTATTAAATCGACGAAATATGTTTCAATACACTTCCTTAATAATTCGTATTTATCCGTAAAGTTTAAATAAATTGTCCCTCTATTAACATTTGCTTTTTCTGCTATTTGATTCATAGATATTTTTTCAATATCCTTTTCTTTTAATAGTTCAAAAAATGCATCTATAATTATTTTTTGAGATTTTTGTTGCCTTCTATCCACTTTAATACCTTCCTTAATGAACAATTTTTGATACTGTTCAATATTCAACAGCATAAAAAAATTGTTCATTAAGGAAGGTATTAAAGTGGATCGAAGGCAACAAAAATCTCAAAAAATAATTATAGATG
>JASGEU010000118.1:0-50732 GCA_047606065.1 Mobilitalea sp. | reverse complement strand
TCAATACGGTTCGTGATACATCATCACTGACATATCTTAATGAAAAATCTATTTTTGAATCTCATGTGAAGATTCAAGTTTTTTAGAATTTTCAGGGTTGTTTCACTGTTCAATTATCAAGGTTCATGTCGCTGTCGTTTTATTTCTTTAACGCGTCAGCAGAAACAATCTTATCACATGCATAATTCTTTGTCAACCACTTTTTTAAATAAATTTTTCTATTTTTCAAAACAATATATTTAAATTAGACAATGAAATGATTTTATAAAGGAGTATTTTAATCGCTTAAACAATAGAATGTCCATAAAATGGACATTCTATACGAAATATCGACACAGTCAAAACTGTTATTTTGTAATATAGATATTTACTGGCAAATTATAAAAAAGGAATATTTTTATATTATTCTTAATATAGCCTGATTAACTTACCGAGTATGATAGAAACCTATGATCGTAAATATTGTACAGCTCTTCTCTGGTAATAAACATACCTGTATCCCAAATTCATCTCTTCATTAAGTATTGTTTTTTGTTACATACTCTTGTCTTTATTTAATCCCCTCATTAATGCATTAATTACTTCAGGATCTTTCCATTGATATGTAGTCCTGTCAATTAATCCAAAGAGTTCGCCACTTCCCTCAAATTTTCCATTATCCCACCATATACAGGGTATATTTTTTTCTGCTGTTTTAGAAACGAAATACTCTGCCCATTCTGATCTTGCCTTTATATTATTATTTTTTATTACTGCACCAAATTCGCCAATTAATACTGGCACTCCCCTACTTAAAAATTTGTCACTAATATTATCGACTAATTTATCTATTACAAAGGTATCGCTTTGATTTAAAGCTGACCATTTATCTGTTCCTTCTTTCTTTAGAGCAAAATTTTCAGGAATATAAGCATGAATAGAAATTATGACTTTATCATCATTTGGCACAATAAAATAATTCCATGCATCTATATTTGTAGTTGCCGCATAGGGTGTAATCATGAGATGCCTTAATGGATTATTTCCCCTTGACTTTCTAATAACTTTAATAAATGCGTCATTAAGTTGATTAACAACTTCCCATCCCTCCTCATTGCCGCCATTCCATTCCGCTGCTGTTCCAATCTGTCTAGGTTCATTTAGTCCCTCAAAGATCAATTTTTCATCATAGTCTTTAAATCGCTCAGCAATTTGCTCCCAAACTTTATATAGTATATCCTTTGCCACTTCTGCGTTCCAATAATAAGGACAATACCAATCCTCATGATGGGCATTGAGTATAACAAACATCTCATTTTGAATTGCATAATCTATTATTTCTTGTACACGGCTAATCCAATTATCATCAATTTTATAGTCTGGTGCTAATCCTAAGTGAGTTCCCCAGGTAGTTGGAAGTCTAAGTACATTAAAACCAGAATTTTTTATAGCTGTAATTAACTCCTTTGTTGTCTTTGGGTTTCCCCAGGAGGTCTCTGACGTAATATTATTTGTACCGCTTGCATCCATTGTATTTCCTAAATTCCAACCGATTGAAATGTTTTTTACTAACTCCCGCGACGTAATATTTTTCATTTCTTCTGTCCTCCTCTCAATTAATACCCACTTACCGTATAATTTCATTTATGATTAACTTTTTATAACTCTGCTATTTATAAATAATTTTATCATACTAAGTTTAATATATCGTTGTTCATTCTTTATATTATTTTGTACAATTCTATATTAATGTAAATCATAGGTTGTAAATATTTATTTTTGTATCACAATTAATCAGAAACCAATTTAATTTAGTTATTATATCGTTCAAAATAGTTTCTTTACATAATAAAAGACAGGAACTTCATTTAGCCCCTGTCCATTTTCTTATATGTTTTATCATTTTAAAATTATTTAAAAGCTGTCCCTTGATTTCTACTATCTGTGCTTTCTGTATCAAATACCCTCTCCTTTCAAAAAAAGGTTTTGCTGTTATAGACGCGTCTGTTGTAATCATTTGAAATCCTTCACTCTTACAGTAATTTTCAATCTCTTGCACAATTAGAGTTGCAATCCCCTGTCCTTGGTAGTCTTTATGAGTAAATAAGTAGTCAAAGTACCCTCTACTATCTACATCACCAAAACCAGCAATAATACCATCTTTCTCTACCACAACAGTATAATTGGCTAAAAGTTTTTTATTCCAGCTTTCCAAGTCTGTATTTTTAGAGGCCCATGCATCAGCCTGAAGTTCTGTATAATCTTTTATATTAATAGAATGGATTGTGTCATAGAACAACTTAACTACCTCTTTACAATCATCAGGATGATATTCGCGTAATTTCATATAATACTCCTTTATATGTAATATTTAAATAAGCCTTATCAATGCTAGAAAGTCAAATAAAATTTTATACAAAAATAAATCCGAACACATTCCTTTAAAGAATTATGTTCGGATTTATTAATACGGAGAAAGAGGGATTTGAACCCTCGCGCCGGTCACCCGACCTACACCCTTAGCAGGGGCGCCTCTTCGGCCTCTTGAGTATTTCTCCAAGAAACTGAACTTATATTAACTTAATTCAATTTGCTTGCCTTTTTACAAAGGCAAAATCTAGTATAGCAAAGGAGTTATCTTTTGTCAATTCTTTTTCATAACTATTTCATATAAATTATTTCCCTTAGAATCAATTACAACAATTACAGGGAAATCTTCAACGTATAGTTCTCTAATTGCTTCTGTCCCAAGATCCTCATATGCAATAATTTTAGAAGACTTGATTTTCTTAGATAACAGCGCTCCAGCGCCGCCAACTGCGGCAAAATAGATCGCGTTATTTGCTACCATTGAATCAATTACTTCCTTGCTTCTTTTCCCCTTACCAATCATACCCTTCAATCCTTTTTCTAAAAGAACTGGCGTATATTTGTCCATTCGGCTGCTTGTTGTTGGCCCGGCAGATCCAATAACCTGTCCTTCTCTTTCTGGAGTTGGACCAAGATAGTATACAATGTTATTGTTCATATCAAAAGGTAAGGACTCACCCTCTTTTAACATTTCATACATCCTTTTATGTGCAGCATCTCTTGCTGTATAAATGATACCTGTTATATAAACATAGTCACCGGCTTGCAAGCTTTGAACTACTTCATCGTCAAGTGGCGTCTTAATAAACTTATTCATATGAAATCCTCTTTATTTTTACTTTTGTAAAATAGTATTAAGATAATATAAGCTTATTAAACACCTATATCCTTCCCAAATAATAATGGATTTATAAGCTGTTACATCTGTTATAGTAAAAAATATAACCTACAATATTATCTATAAATATCTACTCACATGGCGATTAACATGACAACATATATTAATAGCCACAGGAAGGCCTGCTATATGAGTAGGATAGGTTTCAATGTTAACTCCAAGTGCAGTAATCTTACCGCCAAATCCACCAGGTCCTATACCGAGATCATTAATCTTCTTTAATATTTCTTCTTCCAGTCTTTTGATATGATCCAGCTTAGAAGGTTCATCCATACTCCTGATTAGAGCCTTTTTCGATAAGATTGTACATTTTTCAAAATCTCCACCGATACCCACACCTACAACAATTGGAGGGCAGGCATTTGGTCCAGCTAACTTGACTGTTTCAAGAACAACCTGTATAACCCCTTCTTCCCCATCTGAGGGTTTCAGCATATAGACACGGCTCATATTCTCACTTCCAAAGCCCTTAGGTGCAACTGTTATCTTAAGTTTATCACCGGATACTATCTGGTAATGGATGATTCCTGGCGTATTATCTTTTGTATTTATTCGAATCAAAGGGTCTGAAACAACGGATTTTCTTAAATATCCTTCCTCATAGCCTTGTCGAATTCCTTCATTGATTGCCTCTTCTATACCGATACCATCAATATAAACTTCTTGCCCAATTTCAACAAAAACAACCGTCATCCCTGTATCCTGACATATCGGGATACTATCGACCGCTGCTATATCTAAATTATCATTCAATTGTTCTAGTATTTGTTTACCTAGAACAGATTCCTCTCTTGAAGAAGCTTCTCTAACTCTCTTATCTACATCAGAAGCCAACTTATAGTTGGCTTCGATGCACATTTCTTTTATATTTTTTATAATAATATCTGTGTGTATACTTCTCATATTACTCCTATTTGAAATTTACTAAAGACTCAATTAATAAATACTTCGGCTTAATTCCGAAAGAACGTAAATATACCAGATAGACACTTATTCTTTATCCTCGTCCTCTAACGTATCTTCTTCAATCTTATTTAATAAATTTTCTAAGGAATGATCCTCTGGAAGGTCAACTGGTTCGTATTCAGAATCTTGTGCATATTCTGATATATCTACTTCAACAGATTCTTCATCCAGCTCTTTTTCCAGATTTTTAATTACGTCATCATCTGAAGTTATTGTGTTGCTTTCTCTTACCTTAGCTAATCTAGCTACCGTAATATCAGTATCAGAATTTATAGATATTAATTTTACACCTGAGGTAATACGTCCAAGAAGGGAAATATCATTCACCATTAAACGAATAACAATACCTTCGGTAGTGATAAGAATAACTTCATTCTCCTCATTTACTGCCTTTACACCTACAACATCACCGGTTTTTTCTGTAATTTTATAGCATTTTACACCCTTACCACCTCGACGCTGAACTGTGAATTCTTCCATTAGGGTTCGTTTGCCCATACCATGTTCAGATACAAACAATAAGTATTCACCTTGTGTATTCAACTGCATTCCCACAATTTCATCATCTCCAGTTAAGGTCATACCTATTACACCCATGGAAGTTCTGCCTGTAGGTCTTACATCACGTTCATTGAAACGGATACACATACCATTCTTGGTTACAAGTATAATATCTTTTAAATGGTTGGTTGATTTAACTTCAATTAACTCATCATCTTCTCTTAGACTAATTGCCTGAAGACCGGATTTTCTAATATTCTCATATTCTTTAATTGGAGTTTTCTTTACAATACCATTCTTGGTTGCCATGAACAAGAACCTATTATCCTGGTATTCTTTCAACGGAATAATTGCGGTAATTCTTTCTTCCGGTAATAACTGAAGAAGATTTACAATCGCAGTTCCTCTTGCTGTCCGTCCGGACTCAGGAATTTCATAAGCCTTTAGACGATACACTCTGCCCTTGTTTGTAAAGAACATGATATAGTGATGATTTGTAGTCATTAGGAGATCTTCAATAAAATCTTCATCAATTGTATGCATTCCCTTAATTCCCTTACCACCACGATGCTGACTCTTAAAATTATCAATGGTCATACGTTTGATATATCCAAGTCTGGTCATAGCGATAACTGTGCTCTCATTTGGAATTAGGTCCTCCATAGAAATATCAAACTCATCAAATCCAATGGATGTTCTTCTTTCATCACCAAACTTATCTCTGATTATTGTAATTTCATCTTTGATTACACCAAGTAACAACTTTTCATCTGCTAAAATTGCCTTATATTCAGCAATCTTTGCCATAAGCTCAGCATATTCATTCTCAAGTCTTTCTCTTTCAAGACCTGTTAGAGCACGAAGTCTCATATCAATGATTGCTTGTGCCTGTACATCAGAAAATGCAAAACGCTCAATTAAACGTTCTTTTGCTATTGGTCCATTCTGGGAAGAACGAATGATAGAAATTACTTCATCAATATTATCAAGTGCTATTAATAAGCCCTGTAAAATATGAGCTCGTTCTTCTGCTTTATTTAAATCATATTTTGTCCTTCTGGTTACTACCTCTTTCTGGTGCTGTAAGTAATAATCCAACATTTGATATAGATTTAGGACACGAGGTTCATTGTTAACTAATGCTAACATAATTACACCGAAGGTATCCTGCATCTGTGTATGTTTATATAGATGATTTAGCATAACATTCGCATTTACATCTCTACGTAACTCGATAACAATTCTCATACCGGTACGATCAGATTCATCACGAAGTTCTGTAATACCATCAATCTTTTTATCTTTTACAAGCTCAGCAATTTTTTCAATTAAACGTGCTTTGTTAACCATATATGGCAATTCCGTTACAATGATTCGATTCTTACCATTCGGCATAGCTTCAATATCCGTAACTGCACGTACTCTTACTTTACCACGTCCCGTTCTATATGCTTCTTCAATTCCTGCTGTTCCAAGAATCTCAGCACCTGTTGGGAAATCAGGTCCTTTAATAATCTTTAATAATTCATCAATTTCAGTTACTCTATTCTCATCAATATAATTATTAATGATTTTTAAGACACCATCAATAATCTCACGCAAATTGTGTGGTGGAATATTGGTCGCCATACCTACCGCTATACCAGAAGTTCCATTTACCAAAAGGTTTGGATATCTGGAAGGTAATACATCAGGCTCTTTTTCTGTTTCATCAAAGTTTGGAGAAAAGTCAACTGTATCTTTATTGATGTCAGATAACATTTCCATGGATATTTTACTTAAACGAGCTTCGGTATATCTCATCGCAGCTGCACTATCACCATCCACTGAGCCGAAATTTCCGTGTCCATCAATTAAAGGATATCTGGTAGAGAAATCCTGAGCCAATTTTACCAAAGCATCATAAATAGAACTGTCCCCATGAGGATGATATTTACCCATGGTATCACCGACAATACGGGCACATTTTCTGTGCGGTTTGTCAGGACCGTTGTTCAGCTCAATCATTGCATATAAAATTCTTCTTTGTACCGGCTTCAAACCATCCCTTACATCTGGCAAGGCACGCGCAGCAATTACGGACATGGCGTAATCAATATAGGATGTTTCCATTGTCTTTCGTAGATCTATGTCATGCACCTTGTCGAAGATATTCTCTTCCATTACTTTTCCTCCGTTCGAATCTTATCAATTAAACTTACTATAAAGTGTAATTGATTTCCTAAATAATCCGCCTTCTGTGGCTATTTAATACTTCTTGTGGTTATTCAGGTTGATTTTAATTTATTAAAAATAATTAATAGCTAATATTAAATATTAAACATCAAGATTTTTAACATATTTCGCATTCGCTTCAATAAATTCTCTTCTAGGTTCTACTTTATCACCCATTAAAGTTGTAAACGTTAAATCAACTTCTGAAGATTGCTCTTCGTCCATGGTTACTCTTAAAAGTATTCTTTTCTCTGGATCCATTGTAGTATCCCATAACTGCTCAGCATCCATTTCACCCAGACCTTTGTAACGTTGAATTTTATTATTTCCATCTCTGCCTATTTCGGTAAGAACCTGATTTAATTCTTCATCGCTATATACGTACTTTACGGTTTTACCCTTTTCCACTTTGTATAGTGGCGGCTGAGCCAGGTATACATATCCCTGTTTAATAAGTTCTGGCATAAATCGATAAAAGAACGTTAATAATAAAGTGCTGATATGTGCGCCATCGACGTCGGCATCTGTCATAATAATAATTTTATGATAACGTAACCTTGAAATATCAAAATCGTCTGAGATACCTGTACCAAATGCTGTTATCATAGCTTTAATTTCATTGTTAACCAATATCTTATCAAGTCTTGATTTTTCAACGTTTAAGATTTTTCCTCTAAGTGGAAGTATTGCTTGGGTCGCTCTGGTTCTTGCTGTTTTTGCTGAGCCACCCGCAGAATCACCCTCAACAATATAAATTTCACATTTTGATGGATCCTTTTCTGAACAGTCAGCAAGTTTACCAGGGAGTGACATACCTTCTAAAGCTGTTTTTCTTCTGGTTAAATCTCTTGCTTTTCTTGCCGCATCCCTTGCTCTCTGTGCAAGAACTGCCTTTTCACAAATCATTTTAGAAACTTGAGGATTTAGTTCAAGATAATAGGTTAACTGCTCACTTACAACACTATCAACTGCTCCTCTTGCTTCACTATTTCCTAATTTTTGCTTTGTCTGTCCTTCAAACTGTGGTTCAGGAATTTTGATACTGATAATTGCTGTTAATCCTTCTCTAATATCTTCACCAGACAGGTTTGCGTCACTATCCTTTAAATACTTCTGCGTTCTCGCATAATCATTAAAGGTTTTCGTAATTGCATTTTTAAAACCGGCCAGATGTGTACCACCTTCCGGAGTCGTAATATTATTCACAAAACTATAAATACCTTCCGTGTAGGTACTATTATGCTGTAATGCTACCTCTACATATACATCATCTCTCTGTCCTTCACAGTAAATAATGTCAGGATAGATCGGATCTTTATGTTTATTTAAATACTCCACATACTCTTTAATACCGCCTGCATAATGGAATTCACGTTCTTTTGGTTCTTCTTCTCTAAGATCAGTAAGTATTATTTTAATATTCTTCGTTAAAAATGCCATTTCACGAAGTCTTTGCTTTAATATATCATAGTCATATACTGTTTCTTCAAATATTTCTTTATCCGGTAAAAAAGTTACCTTTGTTCCGCGGCATTCTGAATCTCCAATTTCTTTTAGGGAGTACATAACTTTACCGCGTTCATAGCGCTGCTGATACATTTTGCCATCAACACAGATTTCTACCTCTAACCATTCAGAAAGAGCATTAACAACAGATGCACCAACTCCATGAAGACCGCCGGACACCTTGTATCCTCCACCGCCAAATTTTCCACCTGCATGAAGAATTGTAAATACGACTTCAACAGCCGGGATTCCCGCCTTTTGATTAATTCCAACTGGAATACCACGACCATTATCAGTTACTGTAATTGAATTATCCGGATTAATAAATACCTCAATCGTATCACAAAATCCAGCTAAAGCCTCATCAACGGCATTATCTACAATTTCGTAAACAAGATGGTGTAACCCCTTAGAGGAAGTTGAACCAATATACATACCAGGACGTTTTCTTACTGCTTCCAATCCCTCTAAAATTTGAATTTGATCTGCACCATATTCGTTACTCATTTTATCAATCCTCCGTTTTTTTGGAGGATTTTAACCTCCATTTTTTATGGGGGCATAACCTCCATAGTTTTAATGATCAATTACTGTACCTTCGACTACCTGAAAAATCTTATCATACTCAAATCTATGAGTTACAAATTCTTCTAATCCAGTACATGTAATAATCGTCTGTATATCACCTATGCTATTTAAGAGATAATTTTGTCTTTGCCGATCAAGCTCCGACAAAACATCATCCAGTAATAGTATTGGATTTTCCTTAATCAAATTTTTAACCAACTCAATTTCTGCCAACTTACAAGAAAGTGCAGCCGTACGTTGTTGACCTTGAGATCCATATTTGCGTATATCTATATTATTTAAAAGAAAACTTAAGTCGTCCCTGTGTGGTCCAACGTTTGTCATTTTTAAACTAATATCCTTTTCTAAGGATTTTTTTAAACGTCCTTCGAAATCTGATTCTTTGACATTTGGTTCATACTGAAGGACCAGTTCTTCTTTTCCACCAGTTAATTTACTATGAATATCTTTCACTATTTCATTTAGACGGACAATAAAATCACTTCTGGTTTTTATAATTTTAACTCCAAATTCCAGAAGTTTTTCATCCCATATGTAAAGTGTATCCAATAATTTACTGTTATTACTGATTTGCTTCAATAAATTATTACGCTGTACTAGAACTTTATTGTAGTTACCTAAATAATTTAGATATATTTTATCAAGTTGGCAAAGTTCTAAATCCAGAAAACGTCTTCTCTCTGCAGGACCATTTTTTATAATATATAAATCCTCAGGAGAGAAAAATACTAAATTAAGCATGCCAAATAATTCACTCTGTTTTTTGATTGGAATTCCATCAATGGCAACACCTTTTGATTTATTTTTCTTTAAATGTAAATCCAACCGATGTGGTATTAGATTTTTTTCCAGTCCAATTCTAACATGAGCTTCCTCATGTTCAAAACTAATAATCTCTTTATCTTTACTACCCCTATGGGATTTTGTGGTGCCACATAAATAGATAGCTTCAAGAATATTCGTTTTTCCTTGAGCATTCTCGCCATATAAAATATTGATGCCGCTAGAAAAATTCATATTAAGATTACTATAATTACGATAATCCTTTAGTTCTAACGACTTAACAATCATAATGATACCAATATTCCCTTTACAAAAATAGAATTAACTAAGTCTGAACTATTTAATAATTTTAATTTGTTCGCCTTGGTATTCAACAACATCGCCGTCATGGAGTTTTTTGCCTCTTTGAACTTCCACAACACCATTCACTTTAACCATACCATCTATTATTTCATTCTTTGCATCTACTCCAGAACCAACAAGTCCTGCAGCTTTTAATGCCTGACCAAGTTTTATATATTCGTCTCTAAGCGTAATCTGATGCATATAAATCCTCCATTTCTTACGTAAAACATTTCATAAACGCGTAAATTTTAAATGAAAAGAATTTATTTTCCACATTTTTGTTACGCAGACACAATTAATTACATGTAAATACAAAGAATAAGTTTACACTACATTCTCTTATTATGCTACAACATTTATATTAACTGGTAAAATTAAATATATATAAGATTGCTCTTTATCTCTTATAAAACAGGGAGCTTTTGCATTTATTAAATAAATATCAATATTTTCATCATCAATAACACGAAGAGCATCAATTAAAAACTTAGGATTAAAGCCAATTACAATATCCTTACCCTCTAACGTAATATCAATTTCTTCTTTCATTGATCCAATGGCCGTATTAATCTTTAATTCAAAATCATTGTCTTTAATATCAATAATGATCGGCTTTTTATCAGTTTCTCTTATAAGCAAAGATGCTCTTTCAATACAACTCTGAAGTTCTTTTTTATTAATTGTTACCTTTGTTTCATAATCGCTGGAAAGCATTTGATCAATTCGGTAATACTCTCCTTCAATTAATCTTGTAAGAACTACCGTATCATCAAATTCAAATAAAGCATGTTTTTCTGTAAAGAAGATATGAACATAAGAATTAATCTCACCAGATAATATTTTACTGATTTCATTCAAAGTCTTACCTGGTACAATTACTTTCCTGTCTTCATAAGTGTCTTTCATGATTACTTTACGTATTGATATTCTATGACCATCTAAGGATATTACTCTTAATTCATTCTGTTTAATTTCAAATAATTCACCAGTCATTATCTTGTTACTCTCATTATCTGAGATAGAGAATACAGTTTGTCTAATAATTTCTTTTAAAGTAAATTGAGATAATATAACTGGGTTCTCTTTTTCTATCTTTGGAAGATTAGGAAACTCTTCTGATGATCTGCCTGAAATAGAAAACTTAGCTTTTTCACATATTATTTCTGTCATATAAGCAGAGTCAGTTGAAATACTGACTTCATTCTCAGGAAGCCTTCGAACTATTTCAGAAAATATCTTAGCATTTAAAGCAACAGACCCGTTTTCAAGAATGGACCCCTTAACTATGGTTTCAATTCCTACTTCCATATCATTTGCTATTAATTTTATTCTCTGATCTGTAACTTCTATAATCAGACACTCTAAGATTGGCATCGTCGATTTTACAGGAACCGCTTTCAACACAATATTAACACCATTTAAGAGATCCGCTTTTTGGCATTTGATTTTCATCCGTGTATAAACTCCCTTCGCGTTAAATATATAAATAAATAAAAGATTCTTAGTACTCTTAGTCATATAGGGTGTGAATTTGTTTATAACTATTGTTAGGCCATTAAATTCAGGTGTTGCAGCGTTTGATAACCCTGCTGAATTCAATGCTATATTATGTGGAGTAATTCACATTTAATAACATACAGAATATGTAAATGAAATTATTAACATGTTGTCCCTAAATTATCAACTAGCTATCAACAAAGCATTCACAATAATTGCATAGCTCTATTCGGGATTAATTTTCTTTATTAATACATCTATTGTATTATGTAAGGAAGAATCCTGAGCGATGTCACCAGAAACCTTGTCGAATCCGTGAAGAACAGTGGAATGATCACGATTTCCTAAAGTTTTACCTATATCAGTAACAGACATTTCAGTTAAACGTCTGCATAAATACATAACAATTTGTCTAGGGTAAGATACACTTCTACTCTTATCCTTTGAATATATTTCGGATGGAGATAAATTATAATGTTCAGCAACAACTTCAATGATAAGTTCAGCTGTTATTACCTTCTTTTCATTCGGAGATATAATATCCTTTAAAGCTTCCTCGGCTAAAACAAGATCAAGGTCTCTTTTCTTAAGTCTCGAAAATGCAACAATCTTAGTTAATGCGCCTTCTAATTCACGAATATTAGATTTAATATTATTAGCAATATAACGCATAACTTCTTCATCAACTTTTAAACCATCAAGTTCTTCTTTTTTACGAAGAATTGCCATTCTGGTTTCATAATCAGGTGATTGAATATCTGCAAGTAAACCATGTTCAAAACGTGATCTAAGCCTGTCCTCTAATGTAAGCATTTCCTTGGGAGGGCGATCACTGGAGATAATGATTTGACGTTTTGATTCATGCAAAGTGTTAAAAGTATGGAAAAACTCTTCCTGTGTTCTTTCCTTACCTATAATAAACTGAATATCATCAATAAGGAGAATATCGATTGAGCGATATTTCTCCCTAAATTGTGTTGTAGTATTTTTTTGTATAGCGTCAATTAATTCATTGGTAAATTTTTCGCTTGTTACATATAAAACCTTAGTATCCGGATTTTGATTTAAAACAAAGTGTGCAATGGAATGCATTAAGTGAGTTTTTCCAAGTCCAACACCACCATAGATAAATAGAGGATTATAGATTTCTCCTGGATTTTCAGCAACAGCTAATGACGCTGCTCTGGCAAACTCATTATTTCCACCAACCACGAAGGTATCAAAGGTATATCTTGTATTCAAAAATGTAGGTCCATTCTGTTTCTTCTTTTGGACAGGAGCCGATGATTCAAGCTCTTTTTTTTCTAAATCTATTTGGCTTTGAAGAACAAATCTTATTTCGTAAGGTTCATTCATTATTTCTTCTATAGATACTTTAAGTAGTAATTCATACTTATTCTTAATAACGCTTAAACTTGGAGGCCCAATTCGTTCGTCATTAATCAGAATTGTAATCAAATGATCATTAACATCATATACCTTTAGGGGTTTTAACCAGGTATTATAGGATACATCAGTGATTCCATATTCCGATATCATATATTTTAATATATCGTCCCATTTTGATTGAATTAAATTCCTCATTATTGCCTCCATCATACTCACATAGATATATATTATAACAAAATTATGATATTTTCAATGGTTAATATGCCATTCTTTATTTTTCATCCTTTTGTGGAAGAGTTGATAGAAGATTAAACATTATGAACAGGCATGAAAATGTTTATTAAGTCTATGATTTATACATTTTATAAGAAAAAATAAAACAGTTTATCCACATAAGAATAAAAGTTATCAACAAATGTGTATATTAATAGGAAGAAAGACGTTTTTAAGCATGGAAGACGTACCTATATATATAAACAAAAGAAAAGATTTACTTGACGTAATAAGGCATTACGCATATAATAGACATGATATTCCTTAATATTAAAAGTATAATAGAGAAAATTCGCTTATCATATTGCACGGCGTGTTTAAAGGAGGTGCAACGTAATGAAAATGACATTCCAACCAAAAAAGAGATCCCATTCTAAAGTACATGGTTTTAGAGCAAGAATGGCGACTGCAAGTGGAAGAAAAGTTTTAGCTGCCAGAAGAGCAAAAGGAAGAAAAGTATTATCAGCATAGGTCGCAATTTTGTGACCTTTTCTTCTATTGTTAAAACAATTGAAAACGTAATTCAAATGTTTAAAGACAGTTGGATTTAGGACAAGTGAAATTAAAAACATAGGGTTAAACTTTGTTTTATATTTCACTTGTATGTAAATTCAAGGTTTCATACTAGGACAAGGTGTAGGAAACATGGAATATTCCGAAGCATTAAAAAGAAATGAAGATTTTAGGGAGATATACAATACAGGTAAATCATTTGCGAATAAATATTTGATTATGTATGTTAAGAATAATAATCTAGATAAGAATCGACTTGGAATATCAGTTAGTAAAAAAGTAGGTAACAGCGTAATTAGACATAGGGTTACAAGATTAATTAGAGAAAGCTATCGATTATCGGAAAATAGCTTTATATGTGGATTAGATATCGTCGTAGTGGCAAGAGCGAATGCCAAAGGAAAAGATTATTTAGAAATTGAAAGTGCATTGTTACATTTGAAGAAACTCCATAAAATA
Source organism: Mobilitalea sp. (assembly GCA_047606065.1). GTDB lineage: Bacteria > Bacillota > Clostridia > Lachnospirales > Lachnospiraceae > Mobilitalea. The sequence continues at coordinate 36,451 of JASGEU010000118.1, read as the reverse complement.
GGGAAACATACGAGTAACGAATAGATGGATTTTCAGAGTTAGCGGGAGTGTATAAGAGTGATTATTAAGAAAATTATGGTATTCATTATTAAATTATATCAAAAATATATATCACCTTTAAAGCGTACACCAAGTTGTATCTATACACCTACCTGCTCTTTGTATGCAATTGAAGCGCTGGAAAAGTATGGGGTAATTAAGGGAACATATTTAGCTGTGAGAAGAATTTTAAGATGTCACCCCTTCCATAAGGGTGGATATGATCCTGTTCCGTAAACATTTGAGGTAGTCAAATGTATCCATAAAAATTGATGGAAAGCAGCTATAAGGAGGAAAAATAATTGATATTTACAATATTAACAAAAAGTGATGCGTGGTATGGACCTATTGCTAGTTTACTTGGGCTAATCATGAATGTATTATATGATTTTTTCAATTTGTTCGGAATTCAGAACATTGCTTTAACAATTATAGTTTTTACATTTATTGTTAAGACTTTAATGCTACCTTTAACAATTAAGCAGCAGAAATTCTCAAAATTATCTTCGAAGATGAATCCTGAAATACAGAAAATTCAGGCTAAATATAAAGGTAAGAAGGATGAAGCCTCTTTAAAAAAACAACAAGCTGAAACACAGGCACTTTATCAAAAATACGGTGCAAACCCTACTTCTGGTTGTCTGCCTTTATTAATTACCCTACCAATTATGTTTGCTCTATATTCTGTAATAAATAATATACCAGCATATGTTGGTCATGTTTACACATTATATGATCAGATTGCAGAACAAGTTAAAAATACTGCTGGATATGAAGAAAGTTTAAAAGCTCTTGCGGCAACTTTAAAAGGTGCTACTAGACTTCCTTCCAGTTATGTAGAATCAAATCAAATTATAGATTTATTAAAACATTTTACAAGTGATACCTGGGCTGCTTTTAGTACAAGTTTTTCTAGTATACAAAGTAAGGTAGTAAGCGGTGAAACTACCACAGTTGCAGATACAATTAAGAATATAACGAATGTAAATATGTTTTTTGGTTTAAATATTGCAAACAGTCCAGGATTTAGGCTTACACCAGCACTTATCATTCCAATTCTTGCAGGTGGATTGCAGTTTATTCAAGGTAAGCAACTACAGGCTACAACAAAAAATGCAAGTATGGATAACCCTACAGCGGCAGCAATGAATAACTCCATGATTGTAGTAATGCCACTTATGTCAACATTCTTCTGCTTTACTTTCCCTATAGGTATTGGCTTATATTGGATAGCTACCAGTGTATTTACCATTATTCAGCAGTTCTTTGTAAATAAATATATGGATAGAATCAATGTTGATGATTTAATTGCTAAAAATGTTGCAAAACAATCTAAACGTAATAAATATTTGGAATCTAAAGGAATTTCCATGTCTGAACTTGCTAAAAAACAGACAAAATTTATTGATAATTCATCATCTGATAAAGCGTTAAAAGAAGATAATAGTGTGGAGGAAGAAAAGGAAACTTCTGAAGTTAACACTAGTTCAAAACAATCCTCTGGCAATGCGAAAAGTATATCTGAAATAGCGAACCTTTTAAAAAACAAGAATGAGAAAGGGGATAAATAGTAATGGAGTGGAAAGAGTTTACTGCTAAGACAGTTGAAGAAGCATTAACAAATGCAATGCAGGAATTAGGCACAACGATAGATAATATGGAATATGAAGTCATTGAAAAGGAAACCAGTGGTTTTCTTGGAATGTTTGGTAAGGCTGCTAAAATTAAAGCAAGAACAAAAATGAGTATTCACATGGTTACTAAGAAATTTCTTGATGATGTATTCCATGCTATGAGTATTACTGCATCCTCTATAGTAAACTATGATGAAGAGAATGCAACCATTGATATTAATATTGATGGTGATGAGATGGGCGTATTGATTGGTAAAAGGGGACAAACCTTAGATTCTCTTCAATATCTTGTTAGTCTTGTAGCTAATAAAAATAGTGAAAATTATATTAAAGTTAAATTAGATACTGAGAATTATAGAGCCAGAAGAAAAGAAACCTTAGAAAATCTTGCAAAGAACATAGCTTTCAAGGTAAAAAGGACTAGAAAACCAGTATCATTGGAACCAATGAATCCTTATGAAAGAAGAATAATTCACTCGGCTTTACAAAACGATAAGTTTGTAGAAACTTATTCTGAGGGTGAGGAACCATTTCGTAAGGTAGTTATTAATATTAAAAAGGGCTTGGTTGAAAAGAAATATAATAATAACTATTCAAACAATCATAAGAATTCTTCATCAAATGGATATCGTAAAGATTATAATAAAGATACCAATAAAGACTCTTCTAATAGAGAGTTTAAAAAGGATTATAAAAAAGATTTCAATAAAGATAACAATGGTGTTACTAACAAGAATTATAAAAAGCCATTTAATACAAGTAAAAGCGCTTATAATAGCAATTATAGTACGGATTACAAAAAAGATTATGAAAAGTATAAAGAAAGTAAAGAAAAAAAGGATCTGACTGCAGAAAGCAATTAATTTTTGTAACAGTTTAGGCATGTAATTTATGTTTTATAAAAGCTTGATAGTTTAATTTAAATTAATGTATGTTGAAAATAGGGTGTCTTAAAAGTATAGCATACTTTTGGGCACCTTTTATTCTGTAATATGATATCCTATCTTTTTATAGAATAAAAACCTCCGGCAGGAGGTACACTCGCGCGTATTGTAGTTTGTCTGACTCCAGCAGAACGCGCTTGGCGCGAGAGTTTCGCATGCGAAACTCTTTTTTGATTGTTAAGGAGGAAATAAAATTGACTGATACTATAGCAGCAATTGCAACTGGTTTAAGTAATGCGGGGCTGAGTATTGTAAGAATTAGTGGTAGTGAAGCGTTTGAAATTATAGATAAGATTTATCGTTCCAAGAATGGTGTAAAAAAACTGTCACTGCAAAATAGCCATACCCTTCATTATGGATATATAATGGATAAGGATGAAGTCATTGATGAAGTAATGGTTGCTGTTATGAAGGCTCCTAACACCTATACCAAGGAAGACACAATAGAAGTTAATTGTCACGGAGGTATTGTAGTTACTAAAAAAATAATTGAAACCGTATTAAAGTATGGTGCAAAATTAGCTGAGCCAGGTGAATTTACAAAAAGAGCATTTTTAAATGGAAGAATTGATTTATCTCAGGCTGAGGCTGTAGGGGATATAATTCATTCTAAAAATGAAATGGCACTGAAGAATTCCTTGAACCAATTAAGAGGAAATCTTTTAGATATCATAAAAAAATTGCGTGAAGGAATTTTACGTGATATTGCTTTTATTGAAGCTGCATTGGATGATCCTGAGCATATTAGTCTTGAGGGCTTTCAGATAGAATTAGAAGATCATCTTTTAAAGAATAGTAATATGATTGAGAGATTAATAAGCGACTCACGGAATGGTAAGATAATTAAAGAAGGAATTAAAACTGTAATTCTTGGAAAACCGAACGCGGGAAAGTCAAGTTTACTTAATTATCTATTAGGTGAAGATCGGGCTATTGTTACTGATATTGCAGGAACAACCAGGGATACCTTAGAAGAGACAATTAATTTAAATGGAATAACATTAAATTTAATTGATACAGCTGGAATACGTGAAACTCATGATATTATTGAGAAAATGGGAGTAGAAAAGGCTCTTCGATACGCATCAGAAGCAGATCTGGTTTTATATGTAATAGATTCCTCAACGAAACTGGATGAAAATGACGAATTAATTATTGATTTACTACAAGATAAAAAGGCGATATTATTACTAAATAAAACTGATTTAGAAGCTAAAATTAATGATCAAGATATTAAGAAATTTAACAATAAGTCGATTGTACCTATTTCAGTAAAGAATAACTTAGGATTAGAGGAATTAAAAGAAAGAATAACTTCAATGTTCTTTGAAGGAGAATTATCTTTTAATGATGATATTTATATTACAAATGAAAGACATAAAGAAGCATTGTCTGAAGCATTGAAAAGTTTAAAAATGGTACAGCAAAGTTTAAATGATCAGATGCCAGAAGATTTTCTTACAATTGATCTTATGAGTGCTTATGAATTTTTAGGTAAGATTATTGGTGAAAATGTCGAAGAAGATTTGGTTAATATGATTTTTAAAGAGTTTTGTATGGGTAAATAAGTTTTAATATATGCACACTAGAATAATTTAGATGTGCAGAAGCGTGTGAGGAATGGAGGAAATTATGTCATACGTAAAGGAAAGTTATGATGTTATTGTTGTAGGTGCTGGACATGCTGGATGTGAAGCAGCATTAGCATGTGCTAGATTATCTTTGAATACATTAATTTTTACAGTAAGTGTAGATAGTATTGCTATGATGCCGTGTAATCCCAATATAGGTGGAACATCAAAGGGGCATTTGGTTAGAGAGATTGATGCACTTGGCGGTGAGATGGGTAAAAATATAGATAAGACATATATTCAATCAAAGATGCTGAATGTTTCAAAAGGCCCTGCAGTTCATTCCTTAAGAGCACAGGCCGATAAACAGCACTATTCAAGATCGATGAGAAGAATATTAGAAAATACAGATTTTATAACTGTAAGACAAGCTGAAGTGACAGAATTATTAAGTGAAAATAATAAAATAACCGGTGTTAAAACTTTTTCCGGTGCAATCTATTCCTGTAAGGTTGTAATTTTATGTACGGGTACTTATTTAAATGCAAGATGTATTTATGGAGAAACCGTGAATTATACGGGACCGAATGGCTTGCAGTCTGCGACACAACTTACAGATTCACTTAAAAAACTTGGAATAGAAATTTATCGATTTAAAACAGGTACTCCTGCAAGAATTGATAGAAGATCAATTGATTTTACCAAAATGGAGGAACAGTTTGGTGATGAAAAAGTTGTTCCATTTTCCTTTACGACTGATCCTAAAGAATTGGATAAACCACAGATTTCTTGCTGGCTGACTTACACCAATGAAAATACACATGAAATTATTCGGAATAACATCTCCAGATCACCTCTATATTCTGGAGATATTAAAGGTACTGGACCAAGATATTGCCCATCCATAGAAGATAAGGTAGTTAAATTTTCAGATAAAGATAGACACCAGGTATTTATAGAACCGGAAAGTCTTGAGACAAATGAAATGTACATAGCAGGAATGTCCAGTTCTTTACCTGAGGATGTACAGTATCAAATGTATCGATCTGTTCCGGGGTTGGAAAATGCCAAAATTGTTAGGAATGCGTATGCAATTGAATATGATTGTATTAATCCTCTTCAGCTGAAACCGTCACTAGAATTTAAAGAAATAGAAGGGTTATTTGCCGGAGGTCAGTTCAATGGTAGCTCAGGATATGAAGAAGCTGCAGCCCAAGGTTTAATTGCCGGAATTAATGCTTCTATGAAAATATTAGGAAGAGAGCCTTTAATTATTGACCGGTCTGAAGCATATATAGGAGTTCTTATTGATGATCTGGTTACAAAGGAGACACATGAACCCTATAGAATGATGACTTCCAGAGCGGAATATAGATTATTATTAAGACAAGATAATGCAGATATTAGACTAACCAAGAAAGGATATGAGGTTGGGCTGATTGATGAAAAAAGATATCAGGAATTGTTAGTTAAGGAAAATAGTATTGAAGAAGAAATAAAAAGACTTGAACATAAAGTAATAGGAGCAACTAAGGAAGTACAAGAGCTTTTAGAGCAATATGGCAGTTCTGCACTTAATACGGCAGCAACACTGGCTGACTTAATTCGAAGACCAGAGTTATCCTATGAACTATTGGAATCTATAGATACTGACCGTAAGGATTTACCAGAGGATGTTATTAACCAGATTAATATTAATATTAAATATGATGGTTATATTAAAAGACAGTTAAAGCAGGTTGAGCAATTTAAAAAGCTGGAGAATAAGCTTATTCCAATTGATTTGGATTATAATGATGTTCAAAGTTTACGTATTGAAGCAAGACAAAAACTTATAAAATTTAAACCGATGTCCATTGGACAAGCATCAAGAATTTCCGGTGTGTCTCCAGCAGATATCTCTGTCTTATTAGTCTATTTAGTTCAATTTAATTATAGAAAATCGAAAGAAGAACAATAAATACAGCTGTTAATAGAAATGGAGAAAATCATGGAAGCAAAGAGAGACCTTGATTTGAATGTTTTTCAAAAAGGTTTGGAAAAATGGAATATTGAACTATCTGATACTCAATATGATCAGTTTATGGATTACTTTGAATTATTAGTTGAAAAAAATAAAGTTATGAATCTAACTGCAATTACAAAATGGGAAGAAGTTGTTACAAAGCATTTTTTAGATAGTCTTTCTTTGATTAACCTTGTAAATATATCTACGGAGAGATTAATAGATGTTGGTACCGGAGCAGGTTTTCCAGGAATACCTCTTAAAATAGTATATCCAGATACAGAGATTGTACTTCTTGACTCTTTAAAAAAACGTCTTATATTTCTTGATGATGTAATTGAAAAGCTTAGTTTAAAGAAAATAACAACAATTCATGGAAGAGCTGAGGATTTTGGAAGAGATAAAGAATATAGAGAAGGCTTTGATCTATGTGTATCAAGAGCAGTTGCAAGACTGTCTTCACTTAGTGAGTACTGCTTACCATTTGTGAAAAAAGGTGGTTATTTTATTCCTTATAAATCTGGTAAAGTTAAAGAGGAATTAGATGAATCAAAAAGAGCATTTAAATTATTAGGAGCAGAGCTGGAAAAGAATGAAATCTTTTTGCTGCCTGATACAGATATGGAAAGGACGTTGCTATTGATAAAAAAAATTAATACAACTCCAGGTAGTTATCCCAGAACTTCTGGTAAACCATCAAAGGATCCATTATAAAAGATTAAATAAGTTTTTTAATTTGGGGGAACTGTTATGATCGAAGCTAAGCTTTTAACTGGTAAAGATAATCTTAATGTGATTTTTAATATTCGACATAGAGTTTTTATAGATGAGTTACAGATGCAATCAATAAATGTGTTTGATAATTATGATAACCAGGCAATTCATGTTATCGTATATTTAAAAGAACAAGATGTGAATTATCCAGTTGCATCTGGGAGAATTATTTATGATGGAAGTAATTGTGAAATAGATAAAATATGTGTACTGAAAGAATATCGTAGAAATAAGTATGGAGATTTTGCTGTTAGGATGTTATTAAATAAAGCATTTAATTCAGGTATAAATACAGTTATTGTTAAAACACCAAAAAATATAGAAAAATTCTTTAAATCAATTGGATTTTGTGAAGCTAAATTAGAAAGCGGAGATTTAAACAGTAATTTAATATGTTTAAAAATAGAGTCTAATTCTATTGTTAAACAATGTAAAAATCTCTCGAAAAATAGCTAATTTAACCTATAGATCAAAAAAAAGCTTTCAAAATAATTCTATATGTTATATGATATAACTGATAATTTTTATATTTATTAAATTAATGTAGGTACTTTATCCTTTTCTCAAGGTAGTATTTATATAGCATACAACTGTAGGAGATCATTTGAACCTAATAATAATTAATATACAATAATTATTATTCATAATATTTCTATTGCCCGTACACTTTTACTCTGAGCATAGAAAGGAATAAAAATATGAATGACAGCGAGATGAATATGAAATTAGGAATTGATCGTTTAGAGAAAGAAAAAGAGGTTACGTCTCTTGCCCTTAAGAATCTAGCAGTTGATTTGGAAGAGGAATTATACTCTGTAAAAATTCAGTTAAAGTCTCAAGGTAATTTATTAAAGGAAAAAGAGCAGGAATTAGCAGAGTTTGAAAAGACAAAGATATATAATTATGATTTGTTTTCAACAATTAAAAGTAAGTCATTTGATACACCAGAATTAATTGCTTTGATAGCTCAACTAAAAGTACAAATTGAAGAGTTAAATAAGAAAAAGGATAACCTTTCAGAGAAAATTCAATCTTTAAAATCAGCTGTGAAATTAATTAATAATGAATCAGAAAATTTCAATAGTATATATATCTCTGAAAAGCAACAGGGTTTTAATGAAAGATCTCTTGGTATTTTAGAGGCGCAGGAAATTGAAAGGCAAAGAATATCGAGAGATTTGCATGATACAACAGTTCAAAATCTAACAAGTATGGTACATAAGGCTGAGCTTTGTGTTAAATTAATAGATATTGATACAATTCGTGCTAAATTAGAACTTAATTCTATGTCATCAACGATAAAAACTGTTATAAATGATATGAGGGGAATCATTTATAATCTTAAACCAATGACCCTTGATGATCTAGGTCTAGCTGTGACAGTACGTAGATATGCAAATAAGTTAATGGATTTGCATAATATACAAGTAAAAGTTCAGTCGAAGGAAGATAAAGATGAATTGTTACCTGTCATTCGATTAACATTATTTCGTGTTATTCAAGAGGCATGTAATAACATAATAAAACATGCAAATGCAACTCTTATTGTGTTGGATATTCAATACGAAGATAATTATGTTAAAGTAACAATAGAAGATAATGGTTCAGGATTTGAGAAGGATAAAATACAACCAGTATCTGCTAATCAGACAGCAAACTTTGGATTATCTATTATGAGGGAGAGAACCTCTTTATTATCTGGAACACTAGATATACAAACAGAAAAGGGAAAGGGAACTAAAGTAATCGTATCAATTCCCTTAATAAACTGCGAGGAGGAAGAAAATGAATAAACCGATTAATGTAATGATTGCGGATGATCATTCTATGGTTAGAGAAGGTATTAAACAGTTACTTGAATTGGATGGGGATATTGTTGTAGTTGCGGAAGCAAATAACGGAAAGCAGTGTATCGAATTACTTGACAAGAAACAAACAGATGTTCTTCTACTTGATATTAATATGCCAAATATGAATGGATTACAAGTATTACAACATATTAAAGAATCAAAAAGAAAAGTCAAGGTTATAATTCTTACTATTCATAATGAAGTAGAGTATCTAGTCAGAGCAGTTGAAATTGGAGTAGATGGTTATGTATTAAAAGACTCTGATTCTAATTTATTAAAGAAAGCTATCTTTACAATATTTAAAGGTGAAATATTTATTCAACCAGAATTAGCCCCATTATTAAAACAAAGGTTAGAAGAAAAGAATAATTTCTTAAATAATCAAGAAGATGCTTTAACAAAAAGAGAAATTGAAGTTTTAAAGTTACTTGCAGAGGGATTGTTCAATAAAGAAATTGCATATATGCTTTCCATCAGCGAGAAGACAGTAAAAAATCATGTTTCTAATATTTTTAAGAAAATTAATGTTTCAGATAGAACACAAGCCGCAGTTTATGCGATTAAGAATAATATAGTTGAATTAATATAGTTATTGATATTCTGGGAATGTTTCACGTGAAACATTCCTTTTTTAGGCTCTATGATAAATATTGGAGTGATACTTTACCCTGATATTTATTATAGAGTCCTTTTTATATAAAGAATAAATATAATCCAATATATAAATTATATTTATAGGAAAAAGAATGAAAAATTTATAGATATAATATTTGATTAATGCTATAATAATTTTTGTGTATACAGAATGATGAAAAAGAGTTCTTGAGTTATTAAATGCTGATAACTTTAGTGAAATGGAGTATTATATGGCGAGAATTATTGCAATTGCAAATCAAAAGGGTGGAGTAGGAAAAACAACAACTGCTATTAATTTGTCTGCCTGCTTAGCCGAGAGAAATAAAAAAGTACTTACCATTGACATTGATCCACAGGGAAATACTTCAAGTGGTCTCGGGATAGAGAAAAACAAGCTTAAGAACACAATATATCAATTAATCATTGGAGAATGTGGTTTTGAAGATTGTAGAATACATACTCCAATCGAATTTCTTGATCTATTACCTTCCAATGTAAATTTAGCTGGAGCTGAAATTGAACTTATTGGAGTTGAAGGACGAGAATTCATTTTAAAAAAAGAAATTGATAAAATAAGAGATGAATATGATTATATTATTATTGATTGTCCACCATCTCTTAATACTTTAACAGTAAATGCCATGACAACTGCGGATACGGTGCTAGTTCCAATACAATGTGAATTTTATGCCCTTGAAGGACTTACACAATTAATACATACAATTAATCTTGTAAAACAAAGACTGAATCCACAGCTTGAAATGGAAGGCGTTGTGTTTACAATGTTTGATGCCAGGACTAATTTATCTTTACAAGTTGTTGAAAATGTAAAGAGCAATTTGAAACAAAATATATATAAAACTATTATTCCAAGAAATGTACGTTTAGCTGAGGCACCAAGTCATGGTTTACCAATTAATTTATATGATTCTAAATCAGCTGGAGCGGATGGGTACCGACAGTTAGCAAGTGAAGTAATTGAAAAAGATTTGGCGGATACCTATTCTAAAAATGATATAAGTGAGATTAGATATAGAAATAAGAGCTAGTTTGTTATTAGTGCGTAAATATTAGGAGGATTTCATGGCAGTAAAGAAGGGTTTAGGTAAGGGTCTGGATATTATGATTCCAGAACAGATTGTAAATAAGAATGAAGAAAAAATAGAGAATGTTTCACGTGAAACATTAATACATATTAGCCAGATAGAACCGAATAAGTCACAGCCAAGAAAGAAGTTTGACGAAGATGCTCTTCAGGAACTGGCGGATTCTATCAAACAATATGGAGTTATTCAACCACTTATTTTACAGAAGAGAGAAAAGTATTATGAAATTATTGCTGGGGAACGTAGATGGAGAGCTGCTAGAATAGCAGGATTAAAAGAAGTGCCTGCAATTATTAAGGATTATTCTCCACAAGAGATTGTTGAAATTGCATTGATTGAAAATATTCAAAGAGAAGATTTAAATCCAATTGAAGAAGCTTTCACATATCAAAGATTAATACAGGACTTTAACCTAAAACAAGATGAAGTGGCTGAAAGAGTTTCTAAAAGTCGAGTTGCAGTTACAAATGCAATGAGGCTCTTAAAATTAGATATAAAAGTTCAACAAATGTTAATTGATGATATGCTATCCAGTGGACATGCTAGAGCATTACTATCATTAGAAAATAATGAATTACAATATAATATTGCATGTAAAGTTTTTGATGAAAAACTAAGTGTTAGAGAAACAGAAAAACTGGTAAAGAACATCCTTATTGAAAAGCCAAAGAAAGAAATTGCCGCTACAGATGAGGTGGATTATATTTATCGCAGTTTAGAAGATAAAATTCGTACTATAATAGGTACAAAAGTATTAATTCATAATAAAAAGAACGATAAAGGTTCTGTTGAAATTGAATACTATTCAAAAGAAGAACTCGAAAAAATAATTGATGTTTTTGAATCTTTTAATCAATAAGAGAAAAATATATTATCATTAGATAAAAAGCAATCACAAGATACAGGTTGGAGGATACTTACAATGAATTTATCAGAGGTTATAAGCTCATATTCAGATATTATTATTTTAGCTTTATCAGGTGTAGTGGTATTATTATTCATCTTTATTGTTATTTTAATGGTTAAACAAAGAAAATTAAACAAGAAATATCTTAAATTTATGACAGGGGCAAACGGAGAGAACCTGGAAGGACAGATACTTGCAAGATTTGAAGATATTGATAACTTAAAGGCAGAAGCGAAAAAAATTAAAGATGAAATTGTTCAAGTAAATGATAACCTTTTGATAACTTTTCAAAAAGTTGGGGTGGTTAAATACGATGCATTTAAAGAGATGGGTGGTAAACTCAGCTTTGTTTTAACTCTTTTAGATAAAAATAATAATGGTATTATGATTAATTCTGTGCATAGCAGTAGAGAGGGTTGCTATACTTACTTAAAGGAAATAATTAAAGGTGAATCCTTCTTAGAGTTATCAGCTGATGAAAAAAAATCCTTAAGCCAAGCATTAAATAGCAATAATTTTATGGCATAGCATTAAAAGAAGCTGTAACTCTAAAGATTATGAATACAAAGAAAAGAATAAGATTGACGTTATCGTTAGATAATTTACAAAGAAAGAAGCAGATTAATATTTCTATATTAATCTGCTTCTTTCTTTTACTATATTAAATCAAAATATATAAGGGATTATTTTTTATAATTCTTACCATAGTAAGCTAATTTATATAACTCCTCTAACTCTGATACCAATGGAAGTCTTGGATTAGCTGTAGTACATTGATCTCCAAATGCCAGATCTGCTAACATAGGAACTTTGTATAAGAAGTCTTTTTCGTCAACGCCGTATTCCTGTAAAGTAGCAGGTATACCAAGGTGACGATTTAAATCTTCAACCTCTTTTGCAAGCATTTCCACTGCTTCTGCATTGTTTTTTGGATTTTTACCTAACTTTTTCATTAATTCAAAGAGCTTATCACCAACAATATAGCTTTCATATTTAGGGAAAGAAGTAAACTTGGTAGGGCATTCTACACCGTTATAACGAATTACATGCGGTAGTAAAATTGCATTTGCGCATCCATGAGGGATATGATATTCACCACCCAGTTTATGAGCTAAAGAGTGATTAATTCCAAGGAAGGCATTTGTAAAAGCCATACCTGCAATGGTGGAAGCATTATGCATCTTCTCGCGTGCAATCGGACTTTCTGCACCTTTATCATAGGATTCTTTTAAATATTTAAATACAAGGTCAATTGCGTGAATTGCTAATGCATCAGTATAATCAGAAGCAAGAATGGATACATATGCCTCAATGGAATGTGTCAGGACATCCATACCGGTCCACGCAGTAGATTTCTTTGGCACAGTCATAACAAAATCAGGATCTATAATAGCTACATCAGGAGTTAATTCATAATCTGCAAGAGGATATTTCTTATTCTCATGCTTATCAGAAATTACTGCAAAGGAGGTAACCTCTGAGCCTGTTCCGGAGGTAGTAGGAATTGCAACAAACTGAGCCTTCTTACCTAAACGAGGGAATTTGTAGGTTCTCTTACGGATATCTAAGAATTTTAAGGACATATTTTTAAAGTCCGCAGTAGGATTCTCGTAGAATAACCACATACCCTTAGCAGCATCAATCGCTGAGCCACCGCCTAGTGCAATAATTACATCCGGTTTAAATTTGTTCATTTCTTCAACACCTTTAAGAATGGTATCAAGACTTGGATCTGGTTCCACCTGATCAAAGATTTCACAGTGAACATAATCAGGGCGTTTTCTCAACTGATATAATATACGGTTTACATAACCAAGTTCTGTCATAGATGGATCAGTAACAATAAAGGCTTTTGTTATTTCTGGCATCTTTGCTAGATATGCAGTTGAACCAGATTCAAAATAAATTTTTCCGGGTATTTTAAACCACTGCATATTAACTCTCCTTTTTGCAACTCGTTTATAGTTAACTAAATCTACAGCAGATACATTATGAGTTGTTGAATTACCGCCGTAAGAGCCGCAGCCTAATGTGAGGGAAGGCATGTTTGTATTATATAAATCACCAATAGCACCATGGGTAGATGGAGAGTTAACCAGGATACGGCCAGTTCTCATTCTAGCAGAGAATGTTTTAATTACAGTTTCATTGGTAGAATGGATAACTGATGAGTGACCAAGTCCGCCTAGTTCAATCATTTTCTCGCATAATGCAAAACCTTTTTCAAGATTAGCTGCTTTTATTACTGCAAGGACTGGAGATAACTTTTCTTTTGATAATGGATATTCAGGGCCAACACCTTCTAGTTCGGTACAGAGTATCTTTGTGTTTTCTGGAATTGTAAATCCAGCAAGTGCTGCTATTGCTGCTGGGGTCTGACCTACGATTGCAGGGTTAACGGCACCAGTAGCTGAATTGATAACAACAGGCTCAAGTAATTTTATTTCATTCTTAGTTGCAAAGTAGCAACCAGCTTTCTTCATTAATTCAACAACTTCTGCATATACTGGAGCTTCAATGATTGCAGCTTGTTCTGATGCACATATCATACCGTTATCAAAGGACTTAGATAAAACAAGGTCATTGACTGCTCGCTTAAGATTAGCTGTCTTTTCTATAAAGCAAGGAACATTACCAGGTCCAACTCCAAGAGCTGGTTTACCGCAAGAGTAAGCTTGCTTAACCATTCCAGAACCACCGGTAGCCAAAATCATAGATATATCAGGGTGATTCATTAATTCTCTGGTTGCATCAATGGAAGGATATTCAATCCATTGAATACAATTTTTTGGAGCGCCAGCTTTAATTGCAGCTTCATATAAGGTTCTTGCAGCTTCTTTAGAACATTGCTGGGAGCTTGGATGAAAACCAAAGATAATTGGATTTCTTGTTTTAATACAGGTTAAACATTTGAACATTGTAGTTGAGGTTGGATTTGTTACTGGTGTTACACCTGCTACAATACCAACAGGCTCAGCCACTATCATATAATCCTCTTCTTCATTATCTTCAATAATACCTACAGTTCTTTGATCCTTGATGGAATGCCATACATATTCAGTAGCAAATATATTCTTAATAATCTTATCTTCATAAACACCACGTCCAGTTTCTTCAACAGCCATTTTTGCAAGTAATTGCTGTTTCGCAAGACCGGCAAGTGCCATTTCATGTACAATATTATTAACTGTTTCCTGATCTAATGATGCAAATTCATCTAATGCAATTCGTGCATTTTTAACTAAGCTATCAACATGTTCTTTTGGTGTAGGTTGTTGTATTTCCTTTGTCATAATATACACTCCTTTATATTGTTAAATAATTAACACAATCGTTATGTCTAGAATATAACAGATAAATTTTAGTTTGTAAATACATTTGTTAAAAAAATAACAATCAAAAATTTACTTAGTATTTAACTAAAAATATATATAATATACAATCAATTTAAATATTTCCTAAATGACTTGTTATCATGCATAAAAGTAATAAAGAAATCATTTAAAATATAATTAATATACCTAAAAATGGTAAAATTAATTACTATTTTAGGTAGAAGGAATTTGAAAAATAGGAAGAAATACTTCTTATTATATTATAGGTCTTTTGCTTGTAATATTAATACGAAAGAGATAAGATATAATAGGAAAAGATCTTCACCATTTATAGATAGAAGGAAAGTATAGATTTAAATAAACTGGAAAGGATGTATTGATATGAGAATTATCTCAGTAGATTCTGTGACAGGTAATGAGCTATTAGCGAAAGACATCATCAGTAACAGCGAATTGGTATTAATGACAGCAGGAACTGTAATTAAAAAGGAATATATAAAACGCTTGAAAGAGCTAAATATAGAATATATTTACGTTGAAGATGAACTCAGTAAAGGAGTTAATTTAATAGATAGCTTAGAATTACAGATTCAGGAGCAATGCCAGGAAGCAGTTAGAAATATCCTAGTTAAGTATTCTTATCACAACGAAACAGAACTAGAAGAGATTAAACATATTGCAGATGAAATCATTCGAGATGTTATGATGGAACCTGAAGTTATCTATAATTTATCCAGTATAAGAGATAAAAGTGATAGTACTTATTCTCATTCGGTTAATGTATGTGCTCTCTCTGTTATAATTGCCTTTCGATTAAAACTATCAAGAGCGAGGATAAGAGATATAGCAATTGGCTGTCTGTTACACGATATCGGGTTTACTCATTTAACCTTTGATTATCATAATCTTACGATGGAAACCTGTTCTGATAAGGAAAGAAAAGAACTAAAAAGGCATGTAGTATATGGCTATTCGGCGGTAGAGAATATGAAATGGCTGTCTCCAACATCAAAAGAGATTATATTAAATCATCATGAAAGACTGGACGGGTCAGGATATCCCTTCAAGCTAAAAGACAGTAAAATTAAAATAGGAAGTAAAATTGCAGCTGTATGTGATGAATTTGATAGTAGAGTTTATGGGAATCTGATTCAGAGAATGAAAGTTCATGAAGCAATAGATTATATTATGAGCAATGCAGGAGTACTATTTGATTTTAATGTAGTTAAGAATTTTTTAGATTCTGTAGCAGCTTATCCTACCGGTGGAATTGTAATAACAAACTTGGGGGAAACGGGTATTGTCCTAAGGCAGAATCCCAAATGCCCCACTAGACCAGTAGTCCGTATTATTAGAGATAAAGAAGGAAATATTCCTAACGAGTGGATAGAAAAAGATTTAACAAAAGAATTGACATTATTCATAATTGATTCAGTGATTGAATAATCAGACTTTGTAAACAAAGATTAGTATTACTTGTCTTTAAAGTGAAAATATGATATAAATAATTATTACATGAAAAGATTAGGATGCGCGTAAAATATAAAGAGTTTATTGGTTATGATTGGATGTGAAAGTTATGCATAGTTATTTAAGAGCAATAGGATTTAGTGATATTAATAATAGAATCAGGTTAAATGAACTTTTGGAGAATATTATTGAGAATTCAACCTCAAAGAGTACAGTTGAGTTATCTAATAAAAGTAATTTAACAGAGATCACCAAAGAATTTGGTGAAGGTATGGGAATAACTCTGCGTGGAGAACTTGATGATAAAGGAAAGTTTCATATGGAGCATTACTTTCCCTGCATTCGTGGAACCAATACCAGTACACGTGAAGAAGTAGGAATAAATAAAAGAGTAGATTCAGAAGCATTTACTGGTATGTGTGACGATTTTAGACTAGGTGTATCTTTAATTTTTTATCTTCAGAATGTGATTGAATTTCTGGAGAAAAAGAATCAGAACATGCCAATGACAACTCCATTTCCTATAACACTTGCAGCACTTTCTTTGGAGGGAAGAATTCTTCTACCCATTGAAAAAGATGAGGTTCAGGTCAGGAATTTAACAGCAGAAACCAAACATCGCAATAATTTAATTGCAGAAGCAAAAAAGGGTAATCAAGATGCAATTGATAGTTTGACCATTGATGATATTGATACCTATGCTATGATTTCAAGAAGAGCGAAGAAAGAAGATATCTATTCTATAGTTGATACTTCATTTATCCCATTCGGCTCAGAGTCAGACAATTATAGCGTTATTGCCACTATAACTGAGAGTAATTTAATTATAAATGAACTGACGAAGGAAGAAATATATGATATGCAGCTGGTATGCAATGATATTTCCTTCCGTCTATGTATCAGTAAGCAGGATTTGCTTGGTGAACCAGTGGTAGGTAGAAGATTTAAGGGTAATATATGGATGCAAGGTGCAATTTCATTTTCTTAGACCATTGCTTGTATAAAGTAGATGTTAAGGGGAGGATCCTATTTGTGTTATATTGCAAAGTGAGTCCTCCCTATTCATGACAAGTGAAATGACTTGTCGTTTCACTTGTATCTAATCTTGGTTATTGATAAAGAATGAGTTGATTTAGTTTCTGGATTAACTTGACTTAAGAAGGCTAGGATAGTAGAATAACTATGTTGTGTGTTTGTAGCTCAGCAGGATAGAGCGTCCGCCTCCTAAGCGGAAGGCCGTGGGTTCAAATCCCGCCAGGCACATTAAGAAGATATTATGATTTGTAATTAATCATAATATCTTTTTTTGTGTAAAAAAACAGATTAGGCAAATAATAAGAAAATAAATTATGACATGAAAAAGAGGAATGATAGGCAACTGCGTAGTCCAGAATAGTTACAATTGAGTATTAATAAGTTAATACCCAGGGGGAGGGCTTAGGGGATTTCACATATATTTTACAAAATCTATACATAATCATGATTTCGATAAAAAAAAGGTTATGTTATCTTTAATGTGTAAAGAAGAGAAAAGTGAAAAGACAAAAGGAGAATAATATGAAAAAACATTTTAAGAAATTATCGATTTTAGTGGCAGTTTTATTTGTCTTAACCGGCGCATTAAGTGCATGTTCAAGTCAAGATTCAAATAATAATTCAAAGGATACAGATACAAATACAACAGATACAGATAAAGGTACAGATACAACAGATGAGGGTGATTTAAGCGGAACTATTTCTATGGCTGGTTCAACTTCAATGGAAAAGCTAGCAAATGCAGCTGCAGAAGGTTTTATGATTAAATATCCCGATGTTGTTGTGTCACCTGAGTTTATCGGTTCCAGTGCAGGTATTGAAGCACTTCTTGCAGGAACAGTTGATATCGGAAATGCGTCAAGAGAGCTTAAGGATACAGAAACAAGTGCAGGCGCAGTTGAGAATGTTGTCGCAATCGATGGTATAGCAATAATTATGGATAAAAACAATACAGTAAAAGATCTTACAAAGGATCAGATCGCACAGATTTTTACAGGAGCTATTAAAAACTGGAGTGAAGTTGGCGGTGCAGACCAACCAATCGTAGTTATCGGTAGAGAATCTGGTTCTGGTACCAGAGATGCTTTTGAAGAACTTGTTGAAGTAAAAGACCTTTGTGTATACTCCAATGAAATCAACAGTACAGGTGGTGTATTAGCTAAAGTAGCAAGTACTCCTGGAGCAATTGGTTATGTATCTGTAGATGTACTTGATGATACAGTAGTTGCATCTAACATTGGTGGAGTTGAACCTACCGAGGCAAATATTAAAGGCGGCACTTACTTACTTAGCAGACCTTTCGTAATGGCTACTAACGGAGAAATTTCAGAGCAGTCTGAACTTGTACAGAAGTTCTTTGAATACTTGAATTCAGAAGAAGGAAAAGAGTTAATTAAATCAGTAGGATTATTCACAGTAGATTAATTCACAGCTTAAAAAACGAGCTGCAATGCAGGAAGAATTCCATATGTAATTCATATGGTATTCTTCCTTAAGCAGTTAAAGAATATATCTTACAAAATGAAGACTAAAATCAGGAATACAAGCAGTTGTTTGATAAGGCTGCTTTTATATATAAAGTTATAGGGGTGCCAGGCATCACAGTGGAGGTATAGGATGAGTAACAATAATTTCTCTATTATAGGAAGTTATAAAACGAAAAAAGGTGTTGAAAAAGCTGCCGGATGGGTTTTTATTATCTGTGCTTTTTTTGCTGTAGCGGCTGTTTTTTCAATTACATTATATATGATTATTAGTGGTACACCGGCAATATTTGAGGTTGGGTTAAAGGATATTTTATTTGGTACGGTGTGGAAACCAACCGCAGCTGTGCCTTCTTATGGAATATTGTATGTAATTCTAACTTCCATTGTTGGTACCCTGTTGGCAATATTAATTGGTGTTCCAATTGGATTGATGACAGCAGTCTTTCTGGCAGAAACAGCTCCCAAAGCACTTGTTGGAATCGTAAAGCCAGCAGTAGAACTATTGGCAGGTATTCCATCTGTTGTTTATGGTTTATTGGGTATATTACTTTTAAATCCAATTATTTATAAATTAGAATTAATCTTATTTAAGAATTCTCCAGATCATCAATATACTGGTGGATCAAACTTAATTTCTTCTGTAATTGTACTGGCAATTATGATTTTGCCGACGGTAATTAACATCAGTGAGTCTGCCTTAAAGGCAGTTCCAAAACACTACAAGCAAGCATCACTTGCCTTAGGAGCTACCAAAATTCAAACAATATTCAAAGTAATTCTTCCAGCAGCAAAATCGGGTATTATTACTGCGATTGTACTTGGAGTAGGCAGGGCAATCGGTGAGGCAATGGCCATTAATCTCGTAGCAGGTAACAGTGCTAATCTGCCATTACCATTTAATTCGGTAAGATTTTTAACAACAGCGGTGGTTAGTGAAATGTCCTATGCTGCAGATACACATAAACGAGTTTTATTTACAATCGGATTAGTTCTATTTGCCTTCATAATGCTAATAAATCTCGCACTAAATAAGGTAATGAAGGGGGGAGCAGACAATGCCAACGCGTAAAAGTATTTTTGAAAAGCGACACAGACCCTTGGATTTATTTGTGTATGTTATTATATATTTTTGTGCCTCAATTTCTATTGTACTTTTAGCTGGGATTGTAGGTTATGTAACATTTCGTGGTGTATCCTCAATTAATTGGAGTTTCTTAACGACAGTAAGCAGTACAATTAAGGGAACCATAGGTATTGCAGGCAATATTGTTAATACTATTTATATTATTATAATTACATTACTTATCGCTATTCCGATTGGTATAGGTGCAGCTATCTATTTAAATGAATATGCAAAAGAGGGAAGAGCAGTTCGTATGATAGAGTTTACTACAGAAACTCTTGCCGGAATACCCTCCATCATATTTGGTTTATTTGGTTATGTTTTCTTTGGAATAACCTTGAAATTGGGATTTTCCGTTTTAACAGGTGCATTGACGCTTTCTATCATGGTACTTCCTCTGATTACAAGAAATACACAGGAAGCGTTAAAAACAGTTCCTTCCAGTTATCGAAGCGGAGCGCTGGGTATTGGAGCTACCAAATGGTATATGATACGTACAATTCTATTACCATCAGCGATGCCTGGAATAATAACTGGTGTTATTTTATCCATTGGACGTATTGTTGGTGAATCAGCAGCTTTAATATTTACAGCCGGAAGTGGATTTCTTCTCCCGAAGTTAGGCGAATATGGAGAGGGTCTATTTGAGAAAATACTACAACCAGGCGGTACCATGACAATTCAGTTATATTTGTTCATGGAAAATGCGAAATACGATGAAGCTTTTGGTGTAGCTTTGGTATTATTAATTATCGTACTGGGAATAAATCTATTAACAAAATACCTTACAAAGAAATTTAATGTAAATAAAATATAAAGTTTAAAGATGGGAATTCTAATAACAAGAGATATAAAGATTATAAATAAATGGAGAATCTTGAATATTTGCAAATTAGGATACTGCAAAGTTACTTGTTAATATTTAAGCTTAAGCCTAAATCTACTGAAATCGTAAGAATGGAGATTATTATGAGTAAGGATAAAATCGTAACGAAGGAATTAAACCTCTTTTATGGAACAAATCATGCTTTAAAAAGTGTTGATATGAACATTAAAGAAAAGGCAATCACCGCCTTTATTGGACCTTCTGGATGTGGTAAATCAACATTTCTAAAGACACTGAACAGAATGAATGATTTAATTCCAAATGTAAAAATAGATGGACTTGTAACATTAGATGGTGAAAACATTTATGATCCTAGAGTAGATACCACGCTGCTGCGAAAGAAAATAGGTATGGTATTCCAACAGCCAAACCCATTTCCAATGTCAATTTATGATAATGTGGCCTATGGACCGAGAATCCATGGTATTAAATCTAAGGCAAAACTGGATGAAATTGTTGAAGAAAGTTTAAAGGGAGCAGCTTTATTTGAGGAAGTTAAGGATCGTCTGAAAAAGTCAGCGCTCAGCCTATCCGGTGGACAGCAGCAGAGGTTATGTATTGCCAGAGCATTGGCTGTTGAACCAGAGGTATTATTAATGGATGAACCTACCTCAGCACTAGATCCTATTTCAACCTTAAAAATTGAAGATTTAATGTCAGAGTTAAAGGAGAAGTATACAGTTGCTATTGTTACGCATAATATGCAACAGGCAGCAAGAATTTCAGACTATACAGCATTTTTCTTAGTAGGAGAGGTAGTTGAATTTGCACTTACGGATACTTTATTTACAAGACCAGTGGATAAACGAACAGAAGATTATATTACAGGTAGATTTGGTTGATAATGAAATTTGACAGGAAAAGTAACGGACACTATAATTAAGTATATAGGAGGTATATACATATGACCGCTAGACAAACATTTGAACATGAGTTGCAGTTATTAAGAGAAAATCTTACAGAGATGGGACAGCTGATTGAGCAGGCCATAGAAAAAACTTTGAAGGCATTTGAAACTGAAGATGAAGCATTAGCAAATGAGATTATTCAGGGTGACAGAAATATTAACGATATAGAAAAGACAATTGAAGCTAGATGTTTATCTTTAATTTTGAAGCAGCAGCCGGTAGCAAGAGACTTAAGAATAGTAACAACCGCGTTGAAGGTAGTAACAGACATGGAACGTATCGGTGATCATGCTGCAGATATTGCAGAGCTTATTATGCGCGAAAAAAGAGTTCCAATTTATAACCTTGCGAAGCACATTCCTGAAATGGGAAGAGTTACCAAGGAAATGGTGCATGATTCTGTAACCGCATTTACAACATTAGATGTGGAAAACGCAAGAGCAATTGTAAAAAGAGATGATGAAGTAGATGATCTGTTTGACAGAGTGAAAGAAGAGGTAGCAACCTTGCTCCGTGCTTCCAATGATCACGTAGATCAGTGTGTTGACATTTTAATGATTGCAAAATACTTTGAACGTATGGGTGATCACGCAGTTAATATCTGTGAGTGGACAGAGTTTCATGAAACAGGATCGGTAAATAATATCCGATTACTATAAGTGGAGGATTCTTATGGAGAAGATATACGTAATTGAGGATGATGAAAGTATTCGCGAGCTCCTCAAAGTGGCATTAGAGGGCTTTGGGTACAAAATTAAAGCTTATGAAGCTGCGGAACCAGCTCTTGAGGACATGAAAAAGGACGTTCCTGGTATGGCTATCTTTGACCTGATGCTGCCTGGTATGGATGGATTATCTGCAATTAGACTTCTTAGACAAGATGCTCAGCTTAAATCAATACCAGTAATTTGTCTTACCGCAAAGGATAAAGAGCTTGATAAAGTAATGGGGTTGGATGTCGGTGCAGACGATTACATCACAAAGCCTTTCGGTGTACTTGAACTTGCAGCAAGAATAAGATCCTTACTGCGCAGATCTGGAAAAGAAGAAAACCATGAGATTATTCGAATTCAAACAGTTACTATAAATCCTCTGAAAAGAGAAGTTAAAAATAATGGGGAGCTAATTGATCTTACTTTTAAAGAGTATGAGCTTCTTCTATATTTAATTGAACGAGATTCCCGCGTAGTTGGCAGAGATGAATTATTGAACCAAATATGGGGATATGAGTACGATGGAGAAACCAGAACATTAGATAGTCACATTCGAACATTAAGACAAAAGCTTGGAAATGTAGGTGCAGATTGTATCCGAACTGTTCGAAGTGTAGGGTATCGTTTTGTGAGAAATGAGGAGTAAGTGAAGCAAGCTATTTTCAAAAGATTCATACTGATTTTATCACTGGCGCTTATTTTAAGCGGCAGTATTTTTGGTGTGGCAATCAGTATGATTACTTTGGATAGAACTGTTGAGAATATGCTTTATTCTGTTCGGATTGCAGATCATGGACTTGATTATGAGGGTAATTTAAGAGAACAGTTGAATTTATTAAAGAATGTAAAGGGAAATCATAACACTCGTTTTACCGTGATAGATTTAAAGGGAAATGTCGTGGCGGACAGTGATATCGAAGATAGCAGTACCATGGAAAATCATTTGGATAGGGAAGAAGTCAAGGAAGCAATAGAATCAGGAACCGGTTATGCTACAAGAAAATCAGAGACTTTGAGAAAACCAATGCTTTATGTGGCTTCAGTTTCTGAGAATGAAAAATATATTCTTAGAATTGCAATTCCTTTTTCAGGACTAAAGCAATATGTAGGAATTCTTATTCCGTCTGTAATAATCAGTATCGGAATTCCTTTAATTGTGTCTCTTATTCTTGCAGATCGCTTCTCACATTCGGTTACAAAGCCATTAAAGGAAATAGCAGAGGAAATGCATAAATTAAAGGAAGAAAAACCGGAGTTTCATTTTAAGAACTATAGTTATGATGAAATGAACGTAATTGCAAATACAACCCTGCAAATGTCCAAGGCAGTAAAAGAGTCTATGGAGCGTATTGAATTTGAAAAGATGGTCAGGCAAGAATTTTTTTCAAATGCATCACATGAGCTGAAGACACCTTTAACTTCCGTTAGAGGGTATGTAGAGCTTTTAGAGAATGACATGGTAATTGACGAAAAAATGAAGAAGGATTTTTTATCTCGCATAAAAAAAGAAACCTTTAATATGACGGATCTAATTAATGATATTCTTATGATATCCAGATTGGAGACAAAGGAAGCGGAAGTCATTTTAACACAGGTTAGAATTTATCCGGTAATTAATGAAGTATGCAAAGCCTTGGAACCATTAGCTAAGGAGTATCAGGTGAAGGTCAATATGAATTGCAAGCCGATTACTATGTTAGCCAATACGCAGCAATTAAGAGAATTATTCAGCAATCTCATCACCAATGCAATTAAGTACAATAAACCAGGCGGGAAGGTAGATATTATAATTACTTCCGAAGCAAAGGAACTAGTGTTAATTGTAGAAGATACAGGTGTTGGAATTCCAGAGGATGCAAGACAAAGAATTTTTGAACGGTTTTATAGAGTGGATAAGGGACGTAGTAAGAAGGTTGGAGGCACTGGCCTGGGATTATCAATTGTTAAGCATATTGTGAATTACTATGAAGGAACCATAGAAGTACAGAGTAAATTACAAGAAGGAACAAGATTTACGGTTCGTCTTCCTATAAAAAATAGTATCAAATCAAATGAATAAGGAAATATATAGTGCATTTTTACATTTTATTTGTCGATTCTGTAATCTTTTTGAAATGAGTTGACGATATATTATAATATCCTGCAAGTTTTTTAATAAAGCTAGAAGAGGAGATTATAATATGATAAAACGTATGAATGCACTTTTTTTTGGTAGCTGCTTATTGGCGGCAATCCTGCTGGAGGTATATTGCATTCAAGTATTTGACGGAGAATTGATTAGTGCCATTGGGATTGGGATTGTGGTTCTGATTACAGGGTATTTATTTATGGATTCTATAAGGAGTATTTACAAGGAAAGCTTTGAAAAGTCAAAACAATTGCTGCAAGAACTTCAGAGAGATGAGATAGCAAAAAGAGATAGTCAATATGAAGAATTACTCAATCTTCAGAAAGCGAGCTATACGGCAGTTAAAAAAAGTGAAGCTTTGCTTACGAAGCAGATGGAAGAAGTCTTTAAAAGGATAGACAATCTTGAAAGCTCAAATGATGGTTATGTTAATAAAATAATTGAACTTCAGAAAAAGATGTTAGAGGGGCAGAAGAATGCACTGAATTTAGAAATTAAGTATAACAAAGAAAACACGAAGGAAATTATTGATGAACTTCAAAACAAACATGATTATGAAGTGTTAATGGAACAGGTAACAGAATTAAAGATTCTTATAGAAAAGAACATTGAGGATACTGGTAAAAAAATAGTAACTGGTTTTCAAGAGGATGATTATGAAACCTATCTATCAAGTAAAGGAATGCTTGATCAAACAATAACTTCTGATATGGAACTATATGAGGAAGACAATATTTATGAAAATGAAGAGGATGGGGTTGATCGTCTAGTTAATAAAAATGAAGACGAAGAAAGTTTAATTCTGGAGGATACTACAGAAGGAGAGGAAGACTATGAGTTTAGTGATGTATCTGAGCTAGAAAAAACCTCTGACAGTGACTTAGTTTCTGAAGAGTCAGCATCAGAGGAAAATACTAATACAAAAGAGGAAAATCCAGTGGCATCCAATATAGTACCATTATATGATGATCCCAATAAGGCCTTAACTGCGGATGAAATCGCTGCACTATTTGCATCGTTAGGTTAATAAGAGTTATAGATCAAGATAATCATCATCTCTATGAGCTTTACGGCGAGCACGTTTTTTATAGTAAGCGCTTCTGCGTTTTAATCTTGGTCGTTCTATGAGTACATAGTATAATGCAAATGCTAATAGAAATAAGCCTACGATACAACCAATAATAATGGGACGTAAATTACCATCGGACTTTGAAGTGGGTTTTGAATCACTGGGTTCTGAAGTAGGAGTAGGCTTTTCGTGATCTTTTAATATAAGAGCTAGTTTGGGAGCATTGTTATATAAAATATTAGCCCCACCCACATACTTGCCCTGATAGGAATAAGATATATTTCCAATAACAGTGTTACCATCAGAGTCAACTGTGGCATTCTTTATCTCTTCTGACGTATTAAAGGTTACTTCTTTTTCAGCATCTTCAAAGGAAGCAGTATTAGGTAATATCAGATATCCATTTTTATCCGTTAGTATGGGAGAATCTGTTTCACTAAGTAAGGAGTTATATTTTGTGAAAAATGGAGATTCATTTAGGGTTTTAGAATCTTCTATATCTGCAATTGAATAAATCGAGAAATTATCAAAGCCATAATCAAATAATTTCGCAGTATCAGTATATTGATGTTCATTCGAATCGTCTTGCAAGATAACACAAATTAATTCCAGATCACCTCGTTTTGCAACGGATACTAGGGTATATTTAGCAGCAGTTGTATAGCCGGTTTTTCCGCCGATGCAATCATCATACAAATATTTTTGCTTTAATACAAATGCATGGTGATTTCTCAAGTATCTAGTTTCTGGTTGGATATTGGTAGGCGGAATCTGATAGGTCCTTGTCCCAAAAATTTTACGAAAGGTTTCATTTTTCATAGCTTCCTGAGTAATAAGTGCCATATCATATGCGCTTGTATAATGATTTTCATCAGGCAAACCATGTGGATTTGAAAAATTCGTATTAGTGCAACCCAGACTTTTAGCACGCTCGGTCATCATTTTTGCAAAAGCATCTGCTGACCCAGCAATATGTTCAGCTACTGCATAGGACACCTCATTTGCAGACTCTAATAAAATACCATAGAGACATTGCTGCATAGTTAATTGTTCGCCGACATCAATACCAATACGGCTGCTTTGAAGGTCAACTTCATAGATGGCATTGGTCGAAAAGGTTACGATTTCACTTAAGGAGGAGTTTTCAATTGCAAGCAGAGCGGTCATTATTTTTGTGATACTGGCTGGATAATATGTTTTATCAATATTCTTTTCATATAAGATTAAACCAGTGGAAGCTTCCATCACAATTGCCGCATCGGCATATACATTAGGGCCAGTTGGCCAGGAAGGATCACTTTCAGTATTGGTGGTTGTAGCCTGCACCTGATAACTGGAAAGGATTGAGAAGATAGATATCATTAATATAGTAAAAAAGGCCATCATTTGCCGTTTCATAAAAACCTCCATAATTACAGAAAAACTTAGTGACAAAGCTTATGCCTGTCACTATCAAAACTGGTATTTGTTTTCATATCTTCCTAATTGTACAATGATTACTATATTATTGTAAACAAGTAAAATAGGATCAATACACTTAGATA
Organism: Mobilitalea sp.; assembly: GCA_047606065.1. Taxonomy (GTDB): domain Bacteria; phylum Bacillota; class Clostridia; order Lachnospirales; family Lachnospiraceae; genus Mobilitalea. The sequence continues at coordinate 9,287 of JASGEU010000118.1, read as the reverse complement.
AGAATTTTGTAAATCAAAATCTCTATGATTACCAAACAGTTACATTATCTTATAAAATTTGTCCAGGAACGCTTAACTGGCTCTGGCGCCGGCAGTGATTCCTTGCAGTAATCCTTCATTTGGAGCATCCAGGCCATATTATTAGCAAGATTATTAAGTACTGTAACACCTTCATGATCCTGAGTGATTTCGCCGGGCTTGCCTCCGTGAATTGCATTCCAATAGTAAGAGGGAGCAATCATCATCTCCGAGATTAAAAAGTAATTGTTAAGCTGATCAAAGGTAGTAACACCGCCGGAACGACGAAGTACGGCGATAGCTGCACCGATTTTAAGGCGCATTCTTCCTTTGTTAGGATAAAAAAGGCGGTCAAGGAAACTTTTCATGGTACCGGCAATGCTGGCATAATAGACAGGACTCCCCAGGAGCAGGCCATCAGCAGCATGTATTTTATCAACGATATCACGAAACCATTCATCTGAAAATACACAATGGCCATCGGTGCAACGACCACAAGCAATACACCCTTTAATGTCCGTGTTTCCTACGTGTATAATTTCTGTTTCAATACCACGGGCCTCCAACTCGTTGCAAACAATTTCAAGTGATTGGTATGTGTTGCCCCTTGGCTTAGGGCTTCCGTTAATGGCTATAACCTTCATAACGTTACTCCTTTCAATATCTGTATTCAAAATCTATTATAGTATACTACAAGAAGTCCGCATTGAAAATAGAAAAGGTATACTCAAATATAAAATACAGTATAATAAATTTTTGAGCTGGAACGGATTAAAATATTTGAGGTGTTATTCCTTCAAAAGGGATTAACAAGACAAGCTATATTTTAAAATTATTATATTAATATAAATTCTAATAAATGGCGATTGTTTGAACGAATAAAAAATGTTATGATGAAATATGTAAAATAATTTAGATATAAGGAGAATTATAAATGGAAATTACTACTATTGTAGGTATTATTGTAGGTGTCCTTTCAGTAGTTGGAGCGATGATATTTAAGCATATTAGCTTTTCGGTATTTATAAATCCAGCTGCGTTTTTTGTTATCTTTGTCGGTACTGTTGCGACCATACTGAATTCATTTCCCGGAGAGAAAATCAAGAATATAGGATCACTATTTAGAATTCTCTTTACAAAATATAAGGGGGTTTCTGAAGTCGAGATCATAAAGTTAATGGTTGAGCTATCTGGTTTAACCAGACGAGAGGGTCTCTTAGCCTTAGAAAGTCGAATGGAAGATATTGATGACCCTTTTATAAAAAAAGGACTTCGCTTGGTAGTTGACGGTATGGGAGAAGATACGATTACGGATATTATGGGAGCAGAAATCTCTGCTATGGAAGCAAGGCATGAAGAAAATGCAAGTATATTCTCATCTGCCGGAATGTATGCACCTACCCTAGGTGTTTTGGGTGCCGTGTTTGGTCTAATTGCTGCCATGTCACATATAGACGATACAGAGGCTATGGCTGAAGCGATTGGTGCTGCCTTTATTGCAACAATTCTTGGTATTTTCACCGGATATGTGCTTTGGAACCCCTTTGCTAAAAAATTAAAAGTAAAAAGCCATGAAGAGGCTTTAATCAAAGGTATGGCTATTGAAGGTATCATAGCAATTCAAAAGGGTGAATCACCGGTTATTATTAAGGAAAAATTACTTTCTGTACTTTCCTATAAAAAACAGCAAAAGATACTGGAAGAGTTAGGTAATGGAAACGAATAAGAATGGAGTCTTTTTATGGCAAAAAGAAAACAGAAAAAACATCATGAAGAAGAAGGCGGCGAGGCATGGCTGCTTCCATACTCAGATTTAATGACTTTGCTACTGGCAGTTTTTATTGTTCTATTTGCTGTTAGTCAGGTTGATGAATCGAAAGCAGAAGCAATAGCAGAGGCCTTTCGTGAAGAAATGATGTCTGGGTCAGAGAGTGTTTTACCTGGAAACATAGGTGTCTTACCAGGCATACCAAGTACAACCGGACAAGATGGAACCACTGGGGAAGATACCGGAGTTTCAATGGAAGAATTGGGGCAATATCTGGATGCAAAAGAACTAGCGAATTTAGTAGAACTTAAACAGGAGTTAGATGATATGCTTCAGGAAAATCCTTCTGATATTGATACCAGCATAGATACTCGAGGTCTGGTTATTAGTTTAAATAATGCTATTCTATTTGATTCGGGCAGCGCGAAAATTAAAAGAGAAAATGAGGATACATTAATCCATATTGCAAAAATAATTAACTCATTAGATAACTATATTCGTATTGAAGGGCATACGGATAACATTCCAATAACTTCTGGAGTTTATCCTTCTAACTGGGAGTTATCTGGAGCCAGAGCATCCAGTGTTGTGCGATTATTTATTGATGAATGCGATGTGCCGCCAAATAAGCTAGTAGCCGTTGGGTATGGTGAATACCGACCAATAGGGGATAACAATACAATTAACGGCAGAGCCAAAAACCGCCGTATTGATATTATTGTATTAAGTGAGAAGTTCAATAATCTGGAAGATAAATAGATTATCTGTGATGGGATCTGTCATTTAATTCTGAATAATAATTAATAATATATTTTTAAGGGAAGTTGGTTTAATAAAACCAGCTTCCTTTTTTGAAATATTTAAGGTAAATTGATATCCTTTGGTTAAGATAATATGAAATAAAATAGATTGCCAGGGCTGAATTAGTACAGTGCAAAGAATCTTTGCGTGACTTTTATATTAATTTAAAGTAAATTGGTACTGAGGTGATCAGATGAGTACAGTATCAAAAAATATTAAAGCAATTAGAATTAAGAAAAAGATAACACAAGAAGATGCTGCAAATAAGTTATTTGTTACAAGGCAAACAATATCTAATTGGGAAACTGGCAAATCCCAACCTGATATTGATATGCTAATTAAGATTGCAGAAGTTTTAGAAACCGATATAACTTCGTTGATTTATGGTCAAACGGATATATTGTATCACAGAAAAGCAAAACTTAGGGTAATAATACCTGCACTTATTCTATTATTTTTAATTGTAGTGTATTACGTTCTTAATAAGGAAGCGACTGAACTAATTAATCTTAAGTATAGTTATTTTCCCAGAGTATACCTACAATTATTATATCTTCCTTTGTTTTGGATATTGTTTGGTTGGACTTTAGTTCAAAGCCTCAGCCTAACAGGTGCCATAAGGCTGAGCAATTGGAAGTATAAAAAAGGAATAGGCATTGTTTCAGTCGGGATAGTTATACTATATTTTTTACTTATGTTACCCTTATATATAGAAGGCGTTAGATTTATGATGCAGTTATTCCGATTTAATCAAAACCCAGGTATTCAGTCAGATGGAATGTATTTTAGCTATAAGGTACCCTATATTTTAAATGTGATTGAACAGTATATAATAAAGGTAGTTTATAATCAGCCTATTATTTTTATTATTCCTGGTATTGTTTGGGCAATATCTAAATTAGATACTATAAAGAAAGTAGAGCAAACTGGATAAGTATGTAGATAGATAAGGATATTTAAACTATTTTAATAATTAAAAGTATGTACAGAGGCTATAGAAGACCTATTGCAGCTTATCTATGTTGCAAGGGTCTTTTTTAGTTTAATTAAGGGATGATTTTACCTGAAAGGTTTTTAGAATAATTGACGAAATAAATCATTGTAATTATAATAGGAAGAGGTTGTTTGAGTAAGTTAGAATTAAATTATTAGATAGAGGGATAAGGAGATACTATCATGAGGTTGCGAAATATAAGAGGATCCAGAGAAACAGTTTCCGCTAATGACTACGTTGTAAATGAACCGGAAAAGTGGAAGGGTAAATGGAGTACTTTATTTCAAAATGACCATCCTATTCAAATAGAAATTGGTATGGGCAAAGGAAAGTTCATTATGCAGCTTGCAAAAGCAAATCCAAATGTTAATTATATAGGCATAGAAAAGTATTCGAGCGTACTTCTAAGAGCATTAGAAAAACATAACGAGGAGGAGATTACTAATTTATATTTTATTCGATTTGATGCAGAGTATTTAAATGATATCTTTGAAGTTGATGAGATAGATAGAATATATCTTAATTTTTCAGATCCTTGGCCGAAAGATCGCCATGCAAGAAGGCGATTGACCTCGAAGGAATTCTTCAGTCGATATAATAAGTGTTTGAAAAAAGACGGTGAGGTTATGTTTAAAACAGATAATCGTTTATTGTTTGATTTTTCACTGGAACAAGTAGAAGAGGCAGGGTGGATTTTAAAGGATGTAACCTTTGATCTGCATCACAGTGAGTATATGGATGGAAATTTTATGACCGAATATGAAGAGCGTTTTTCTTCTATTGGAAATCCAATTCATAGACTGGTTGCTTATCGCATATAAATACTAGGAATAAATTCAATAATACTGGTGCGAAATAGTCCACTTCTTCATAGAATAATAGAAAGAGGCTGGAAGGTTAAAGCATGGGATATAATTGGAAAGTAAAAGTGGCAAGGGCAACTGCTTGTAATCGTAAGCTTGATCGCAAATTAATGCGATTGAAGGCATCATGGGACGAAGTTGAAGGCATTTTGAATAAGGTAGTAAAAAAGAAACGAAAATGTTAAAAGCACTTGTATATTAAAGAAGCTTGATGTAATATCAAGATGTAGCACATAATAGAAGTAGTAAGTGATATACTAACTATAATTAGATAAATAAGCAGAATGAAGGTTAAATTCATTCTACTTTTAATAAGAATGGAGGAATTAAAATGGCTTTTAAATTTACAGACGACAATTTTCAGAAAGAAGCATTAGAGTCGGACATTCCTGTATTGGTAGATTTCTATGCAGATTGGTGTGGACCTTGTAAGATGGTAGCGCCTATCGTTACAGAGTTAGCAAGCGAATATGATGGAGTTGTTAAAATAGGTAAGCTTAATGTTGATGAAGAACCAGAGACAGCAGGAAAGTATAGAGTAATGACAATCCCGACCTTACTTATTTTAAAAAATGGATCAGTTGTTGATACCATTGTTGGAGCTGTTCCTAAAAAGGCTTTACAGGAGAAACTGGAAGCTCACAAATAATTGGGCGAATATAGTTGCTCAAAGTCCTTATTGAATATAATCATATAAATGTATTATATGATTAGGGTGGACAAGTTAAATATAATTAAATAAGATTACAATACAACATATCTCTAAAGATTTAGATGAAAGTGTTGTTATGGATAATGGAGAAGGTCTCTATGGTAAAGGGATTTTCTCCATTATGCAGTAAGCAAAAGGGATTAATCAAAAACAACTGTCAAAAAAGGAATTATGAGGATATTGTTGGAATAAAGCAACTAAATTGCAGTGGCTAAAAAATGGAAGAATATATATTTTTCAAAAAATTAAAAAAACACTTGCAATTCGATTTTGATTATTATATAATAACTCTTGCGTTCGGGAAATACGAATAAGCGCCTCTAGCTCAGTTGGTAGAGCACCTGACTCTTAATCAGGGTGTCCAGGGTTCGAGCCCCTGGAGGCGCACTATAAAGGTATCGGTTTTGTAGACATAGGAGCTACGGGGTCGGTGCTTTTTTCTTGCGTAAAAACAGAGAACTGCACAAAAGTAAATAAGATATTATTTACTTTGATATATAAGCATATGTAGCCTGAGCAACAATGTGAAACAAACTTTTATTGTATTATTAAATAGGACATATATTGTTAAATTTAATTATAATGGGTAAGTGTAAAATGATATCATTATTACGCTCATAAAGGGGGATTTTACCATGTTGATGTTTTGCAACCAATGTCAGGAGACTAGCAGAGGCGAGGGCTGTACAGAAGAAGGTGTTTGTGGAAAAAGTGCGGAGTTAGCGGATTTACAGGACTTATTAATATATACACTGAAGGGTATTTCAGATATAGTTGTAAAAAATAAGATCAATGTTAATGAAATTCAACATATAAACCACGAGGTTTTAAGCAGTCTTTTTATGACCATTACCAATGCTAATTTTGATGATGTAATGGTTATTAACAAAATTAAATATATGCTTAAGTTAAGAAATGAACTGCGTCAACACCTGCCCTTAATTGATCTTCATGATGCGGCAACCTTTGAAGTAACCTCCAAGAATGAAATAACCTATAAAGCATCAGTTGTCGGTTGGGATACTATTAAAAACGAGGATATAAGATCACTCCGACAGTTAATCACATATGGAATTAAGGGAATGTCTGCATATGCACATCATGCATTTAACCTTGGAAAAGAAAATAATGATATTTATACCTTTGTATATGAAGCATTATCGGCAACGATAGACGATAATCTTTCTGTAGAGGAACTTGTAGCCCTTGCATTGAAAACAGGTCAGTTTGGTGTGAAAGTAATGGAGCTGCTAGACAATGCAAACACATCAAAATACGGTAATCCCGAAATTACCAGCGTGAACATAGGTGTACAAAGCAATCCGGCAATTCTTATTTCGGGGCACGATCTTACAGACCTTGAGCAACTTCTTGAGCAAACAAAGGATACGGGAGTTGACGTGTATACCCATAGTGAAATGCTGCCGGCGCATTATTATCCAGCCTTTAAGAAATATAATAATCTGGTAGGAAACTACGGGAATGCATGGTGGAAGCAGGAAACGGAATTCGTGTCATTTAACGGCCCAATTCTTTTTACCACCAATTGTATCGTACCACCAATAAGTGACCAGGTAAGGTCTAGGATTTTTACTACGGGGGCGACTGGTTATCCGGGATGTGTTCATATTGAAGCGGATTTCAATGGTCACAAAGATTTTTCAGAAGTAATAGCTCTCGCGAAAACACTGAAAGCTCCTACTGAGTTAGAGACTGGGGCAATTGTTGGTGGATTTGCACATGAGCAGGTTTTTGCTTTGGCAGACAAAGTCGTAGATGCAGTTAAAACAGGTGCTATCAAAAAGTTCTTTGTAATGGCAGGTTGTGATGGACGAATGGAATCTAGGGATTATTACACAGAGTTTGCTAAAAAACTGCCAAATAATACGGTTATATTAACGGCTGGATGTGCAAAATACCGCTACAATAAGCTGAGTTTAGGGGATATTGGGGGAATACCAAGAGTACTGGATGCAGGTCAATGTAATGATTCCTATTCTCTTGTATTGATTGCTCTAAAGCTAAAGGAAGTCTTTGGGTTAGCGGATGTAAATGACCTGCCAATCGTTTATAATATCTCGTGGTATGAGCAGAAGGCGGTCATAGTTCTCTTATCACTTCTTTATCTTGGGGTAAAGAATATTCATCTTGGGCCAACACTCCCTGCTTTTTTATCTTCTAATGTGGTAAAACTTATTGTTGAAACATTCGGAATTTCGGGGATAGGTACAGTGGAGGAAGATATAAAAATGTTTATGCAGTAGCCATTGGTTAAGGGTAAAGCCAGCAAAGTAAACGACAAGAGTTTCTCTTGAAAGTTTGGCTTGCTGGCTTTTTGCGGCTATAAGAGGAGTAGAGCTAATGATTTTTATAAAAAGGTATTAATAAATAGAAAATTGTGTTGAATTTTTCTAAATAAATGTTGTAAAATAAGTAGTGCGTTTGGACCCAGTACATGAACTACATACTAGAAAGAAGGAAAATTAATCTTGAATGCGACAAAAGAATTAGAATCAAAAAGTATAGGTAAACTTCTCTTTCAGCTTTCCGTACCAGCGGTTATCGGAATGCTGGTGAATGCTTTATATAGCGTTGTTGACAGAATATTTATCGGGAGAGGCGTTGGTTCATTAGCCTTATCAGGAGTTGCCGTAACTTTTCCAATAACAAATATTATTATGGCGGTGGGTATGCTTGTTGGTATAGGCGCTGCTACTGTTGTATCCATTAAGCTTGGTCAGAGAAAAAATGAGGAAGCAGAGCGTATTATCGGCAATGCATTTATTCTTACCCTGATTCTTACGACAATAATAACAATACTTGGACTTGTTTTTCTTCACCCATTACTTGAAGTATTAGGTGCAAGTGACGATACTATGCCTTATGCAAAGACTTTTGCAACCATATTACTTTCTGGTGCACTATTACAGAACATTGGTTTTGGACTTAATCCGATTATTCGATCCCAAGGGGATGCCAAAACAGCGATGAAAACAATGTTGATTGGTGCAATCTTAAATACGATCTTAAATCCTATTTTTATCTTTGTATTTAAGATGGGGGTTGCTGGTTCTGCTCTTGCCACACTAATTTCACAGGCAGTTTGCTCTATATGGGTAGTTTATTATCTTTCTTTCAAAAGTATTATAAAGCTAAAGAAAAAGCATATGAGGCTACAGCTGCCCATTATCAGAGAGATTACGTCAATTGGTGTTTCTCCGTTTATTATGCAGGTATCTGCAAGCTTAGTTACAATCGTAATTAATACCAGCTTGAAAAAATATGGAGGAGATCTTGCTGTAGGCGCTTACGCATTGGTTTCATCAATTGCCATGTTAATCCTAATGCCTGCTTTTGGTATTAATCAAGGAGCACAGCCAATTATAGGGTATAATTTTGGAGCTGGAAATGTTTCTCGCGTTAAGAAGGCATTATTTTACTCTATGATAGTTAATACTTGTATTACTGCTTTTGGATGGTTACTAATTGAATTATTCCCGGTTGCAATTATTAAAATTTTTAACGGTGATGATATGAAGTTAATTGAATTAGCCTCAAATGGACTTCGTATTTATCTATTAGCAATTTTTACCGTAGGTGCTCAATCAGCCTGTATCAACTATTTTCAATCTGTAGGAAAAGCATTTATATCAATGATTTTGAGTTTACTGCGTCAGGTTATTATACTAATTCCGCTGGTGCTCATTCTTCCGCATTATCTTGAACTCAATGGAGTCTGGGCAGCAGGAGCCATATCAGATACCGCGGCTACCATAATAACAGCAGTAATGATGTTCATAGAAATAAGAAGGCTGAAAGGTAAGTTGGCTGTCAAAGAATTATAGATAATATAAAAATGGAGCTTTAAACTAAGCAATAATTTTCACCTCGTTAAGAGGTCAGTGCTTATGTTTAAAGCTCTATTCTATGTATGGAATATATAGTCTAAGTCAAAAACTAATGTATTAATACCGGGATGAAGGTAATTATAATATATCTTATTTTTTCAATACCTCTACCGCATCCACGTTATACTGTCCAGAAAGGACTGTAATCTTAACCTTATGGGTTCCATTTTTCAAATTATAGTTATAGTAGGAAGCTCCTCTGTCATTAACTTTAGGAGTAAGG
>JASGEU010000117.1:0-67516 GCA_047606065.1 Mobilitalea sp. | reverse complement strand
GTTTCATCTTGTTACACGCAGGTATATTGAAATGCACCTGCATGTAACAAGATGAAACGACAGGTCGTTTCACTTGTCATAAATAAAATTGAACCATACCAGTTTATGGTATGAGACAAGAAAGAGGGAAGTCATGTCTTTAATTGTTAATCATTTGTCAAAAAGCTATGGACCAAAGCTGGTTGTAGATGACCTAAGCTTTGAGATTACCAGTCCAGGCGTTTATGCTCTTCTTGGAACAAATGGAGCAGGAAAAACTACCTCCATCCGAATTATTTTAGGGATGCTTGCTAAAGATAGCGGCGAAGTATTATGGAAAAACAAGCCTCTGGATGCTGTAAATACGAATATAGGGTATCTCGCAGAGGAGCGAGGCTTATATCCAAAGTATTCCTTACTAGATCAGCTACTCTATTTTGCTAAGCTGCGTAATGTTAACAGATCCACTGCAATGGAGCGCATCCATTATTGGTCAGATCGTTTACAGGTGAATGAATATATATTTCCACCAAAGGTAAAGGGAAAGACCTCTAAGGCAACCCGTGCGGATCAGCTGTCAAAGGGTAATCAGCAGAAAATTCAGTTAATGGCTGCATTAATCTCTGATCCCGAATTACTCATTCTGGATGAGCCGCTAAGTGGTCTTGACCCTGTTAATACCGACTTATTCAAATCCATAATTAAGGAAGAAATCTCAAAGAATAAATATTTAATCATGTCCAGCCATCAAATGCCGGTAATTGAAGAATTTTGCAGTGATATCACCATTATGAATCGCGGAAAGACGGCATTGCATGGAAATCTTAATGAAATCAAAAAGGGCTATGGAAGAGTTAATCTTCTAGTAAAGAGTGATCTTGATATCTCTTCCTATATCTCTAATTTTAACCTTATTATTGTAAATAAAACACCAAGTGAATATCATCTTAAGGTGACTAGCGAAAAACAGGCAATGGAATTTTTAAGTGCTATGATTAAAGACAATATTCCAATTATTAAATTCGAGTTACGTGAACCGTCCTTACATGAAATATTTATTGAAAAGGTGGGAGATGGAAATGAAGAAAACTAGTATTACAGGATGGAAGGATGTCTTTACCTTTACCTTAAGGCAAACCCTGAAAAGTAAAGCCTTCCTCATATCTTATATTATCATTCTTACAATGGTAGCAGTCTCCATGCCCCTACTTAGTTTATTAACTTCGGATGGGACAGAAGTAAGCGATAATATTTCCATAGAAAAGGTTTATGTCAATAACCAAACGACCTTGCCTATGACGGACTTTAGCACCCTATCAGGTGATGAGCTATTAAAGGATATCTTATTTACCGAGCTAACTGAAGATTACGACACCGTGGCAAATCGTATTGATGAATCAGAGTCCACATCTGTAATCTTTACCCTTGCAGATCTTGATGGCGTATATCAATTATCTTTAGCAAGATCTGAGAATGTCTCAGTTTCAGATAACAATCTCACTTATCTTGGAGACGTTTTAAGTCGACTATTTGACCAGAATCGTATTCAATCGCTGGGAATATCCGAGGAGCAACTTACTTTTATTCAAACCCCAGTTTATATTGCTGAAGTAACTTCTGATCAGCCAAGTGATGCTGTTTATACAGAAGATACAACAATCAGTGGCTCTGATTATGGTTTCATGTATGCGATTCTTTTTGTGATACTCATGGTTAATATGATGGCAAGTACACAGATTGCAACTTCAATTGTTACCGAGAAGTCTACTCGTGTAATTGAATATTTGCTTATTTCCGTGAAGCCCTTAGCGTTAATTCTTGGTAAGATATTTGCTATGCTTGTTGCCGTTCTACTTCAAATCATATCTATGGTAATTATGGCTTTTGTGTCAAACAAATTGTCCTCAATTATTACAGGTAATAATAGTAGTCCATTGGCGCAATTTCTTCCAGAAAGTGCTTTTGATAATTTGACTGTCACTAAAATAATCCTTTGTATTATTTGCGTTGCCTTAGGCATTATTTTCTACGCAATTATGGCTGGTCTAACTGGTGCTACCGTTAGTAAGCTGGAAGAGCTTAATGAGGGCTTAGTATTATTTACAATCTCTAACATAGTAGGCGCTTACATCGGAATGGGTGCTGCTGGTTCAATGGTTGCTGCCGGTTACAATGCCTTTGTTATTTTTGCCTTTTTGTTCCCTATTTCCTCTCCATTTATTCTTCCTGGAGCGATTTTAACTGGCAATGCAAGCTTTCTGATTATTGCCATAGCAATTGTTATACAAATATTATCTATCCTTTTGATTTTCAGATTTGTTGCAAAGGTATTCGAAACATTAATCCTTCACAATGGAAATAGAATTAAACTTAATGAAGTATTCAAATTATCAAAATCCGCATAAGGCGCTGGTACTTAATAGCGCAATGGAGGTTCGCTATGAAAAATAATTTTCGTGGTTGGAGAACTGTGTTTGGCTTTACCTTTCGACAGGCTACAAAAGGTGTTGCATTTAAACTGGTCACAACCTTAATAATTGTAGTTATATTTGCTGCATGTATTCTGCTTAATATTTTAGCTGCATCAAAACCCAAGCAGGAAGAAGCCACAAATCTAACTCCAATCAGCAAGATTTTAGTTCTAGACCACAGTGGTTTAGAATCCATTGATTTTAAAGCAATGAATCCGCAGCTTAATGAGGGTTCCTTTGCACACATTGAGTTTGTCCCATCACAAGCAGAGGACAAAAATGCACTGATACAAGAAGCCATCAAGGATTCCTCCCAGACAATCGCAGTGGAAATCACCTTGACAGATGCCGGTTATCAGTTAGAAGCTATTGTTCCTGGCTCTTCTGTTATTACCTATGATACAGCAAGTGCCGTGCTTATTCCTATGAGAGCCGCCTTTGAAACAGGTAAACTCGTGCAATCCGGTTTATCCACCGAGCAGCTTACTGAAGTACTTAAACCAATCATAACCAGCCATACTGTAATTGGTGAGGTCACCAATACTTCTGTATATTTAATTAAATTAATTGCTCCTATGATCTTTGGTTTAATCCTTTACATGATGCTAATCCTCTATGGTCAAACCATAAGTAAATCAGTAGCCAATGAAAAGACCTCAAAATTAATGGAAACCTTATTAACTTCAGTACATCCCTATGCATTAATTTCCGGAAAAATTTTAGCGATTACATCCATGGCTGCACTTCAATTTATTTCCTGGCTTGTGTCTATAATTCTTGGACTATATGTTGGTAATACAGTTGCACATTCCATTTATCCTGACTATCAGAATTCAGCTGTGGCAATTATAAACTTCCTGAAGGACAATATTGGTGCATCTGCGCTATCTGTACCGGCTGTTACACTTGGCATTTTAACCTTTATTATTGGTGTATTATTCTACAACATCCTTGCAGGTCTTGCAGGATGTATGGTTTCAAAACCAGAGGATGTTTCTTCTACACAGGCAATATTTACTTTTCCCATCATAATTAGCTGGTTAGTTTGCTATATGGCATCCTTCTCAGGACGTACCGATATTCTAAAGATTGCACGTTTTATTCCTTTCACGGCACCTTTTAGTACTCCAATTGATTTGATGACAGGGACCATTGGATTAGTGGAAGGTTCTCTCTCCTTCCTGGTATTGCTTGTCTTCTGCTTCTTAGCAATCGTATTGGCCGGAAGAATTTATAAAGGTTTAGTTCTTTATCATGGACAAAAGGTTAATCTCAAAATGCTTGGGAATATTATTAAGGCAAATAAGTAAGATTAATGTAATAGCGTAGGTATTGAAAGGAAAGAGCGGGTTATACCCGCTCTTTCCTCTATAGGTTACTATTACATAATAGTTTAATATTAATTTATATTTATCAATTCGTTTCTATATTAACTTATCTAAGTTTCTATTAGTTATTCTTTGTATCTCTTTTTTTTCGTTCATTCCATTATTCTTCTCACTGATATCATAGTGCCTAACATAAAACTTTACTAGATTATTGCATATTATTAATTTAAACCTTGCTCTCTGCTCATTTGCTTTGGTCATATTCCCTTTCAGTCATTATAAATTGACCTTGCTTAGTCTATGATAAATTCCTGACCACCCATAAAGCCTGGAGCAACTTCATATTTGTCGAAGCAGATTACTACTTTTCCTTCTTCATTTAAATAAAATTTAGTATTTTCATCTACGGAAGTAAAGCCGGTCATTCCAGAGTCCTCTTCGTCAGTCACTCCCCAATAAACATAATCTGAATTTTCTGCTGCTCGTGCTTTCATCTGATCTATGATGCTTTCATTTGCTATGTTGATGTAATCCGTTCCGAGCACATCTGCTATTGTAAGATTTTTATTTTCTTCTAAATTAATATTATAATAGTAATTTAAATCATAAGCACCATACCAGCTCTCATTTGCTGTCAATATCAAGGATAGAAGGTTATCTTTTTGATATTTTACCTCGTAATCTACCTTTATATCAAGATCACGCTCTGCCCATTCCTCCTCTGTACCGCCAGTGGTTAAAAAAGCTTCCTTGTCAGCCTCGAGCCTGCTTTGTGCGTCGGCCGTATAATCATCCACGATTGCATTGATTTCTTTATTGATATCTGCAACAAATTCATTTGACTCACTATCGTTGTTAATCTCTGGCACCTTAACGGATATATTTTTATTATCCACTGAACTTTCATAGGTTCTTACTGTAAGTACTTTTGCCAGAGCCCCAAGCACCGGAACATCTCCTGCATTCTCTGCAAACACTTCACTCGTATTAAGAGCTAAGGTAAAGCATAATAACACGGCAGCTGCAGATAATAAAGACCTTTGTATAACTGTAATCCTTCTGTTTTTATTTTTCATATGTAGATTTCCCTCTTTTCTATTATTTTTTTTTATTGTCTCTCTCACGATATCATCTAATTCCTTAGGAATTTCTATATGATCATAGATTTCTTTGGCATCTTTTAATTGTTTCATGATATGACCTCCTTATCGTCACTTTTTATAGTTCATCCACTTCCTTCTTTAACCGCTCAATCGCTGTATACAACCGAGTTTTTACCGTATTTAGATTAACCCCTGTTGATTGAGATATCTCCTTTAATGTTAGCTGTTCAAAGTAATGTAAAATTATCACTTCCTTCATTTGCTCCGGTAATCTGCATACCTGATTATAAATCTCCAGTTTTGGCTCAAAGGCTTCTTCATAATAAACCTCTTCCTGTAAATTCTCCGGCTCATATAAAACTTCTCTTTTGCCTTTATTTAGATACTGTAAGCATTCATTAATTAATATCCGATAGAACCAGGTCTTAATCGCGTTCTCATTCTTTAACATTTGATATTTCTCTAACGCCTTGCAAATAGCATTTTGGACAATATCCAGTGCCCCCTCCTTACGTGGAACATAACAATATGCGATTCGATAAAACTTATTTTGATTTTCAAGAATATGCCCAATCAACTTGTTATACACATCTGACTCTTCCTCTTGCAAGTTACTCACCTCTTTCTAAGTACTGACAGAATACTATTTCATAACATACTTCCGAATAACATAGGAATAGTTCGTATCTTCCTGTCTTTGTTATCTTTCTACTATATAGATAATTTCATCCAATAAAAAGTTTGTATAAAACTTATATTTTAATAAATTTCTCAAAAAAATGCCAAATAGACACTTAAAACCCGTAGTTTTAAATATCTATTTGGCAAATGTTTCACCTTAATTAATTTATGGCGTATTATTATTGTTTCACCAACACATCTTCTGTAAGAATTGCTTTAATTCTGTGCATAAGCATATCGATTGCAACATCATTTTTACCGCCTCTTGGAATAATGACATCCACATATTTTTTGGTAGGCTCAACGAACTGTTCGTGCATTGGCTTTACTGTGTCAATATATTGATTGATTACGGACTCCAGATTTCTTCCACGTTCCTTTACATCTCGAAGGATTCGCCTTATCAGCCTTTCATCCGCATCAGTATCCACGAACACCTTTATGTCCATCAAGTCCCTTAATTGCTCATTTTCAAAAATGAGAAAACCTTCTACTATAATAACCTTTGCTGGATTCACCCTGATTGTCTCTTCCAGCCTCGTGTATTCCGTGTACGAATAAACTGGCCGATCAATCGGCTGTGCTTCCTTCAGCTTCTTAATATCCTCAATCAAACGCTCAGTATCAAAAGCATTTGGGTGGTCATAGCATAATTGTGTTCTTTCTTCAAAGGGTATATCACTATAAGGCAAGTAATAATAGTCATGGCATAACAATTCCACATTGTCCTTAAATTCTTCCTTTATTCTATTTGCTACGGTAGTTTTTCCGGACGCGGATCCCCCTGCTACTCCTATCACTACTACATTCTTCATAAGTTTCCTCCAAATATCCATTTGTCACTAAAAGGGTGGTGCTCGCCGATCAATATCCCTTTCTTCATACCTGCGGATACTATTAACCTTTTATTCTTATTCTGCAATCATTTTATCTGATTTGTAAATATGGTTTACTAACCAGGTATTCAGGAAATCAAGTAATCCTAACAGTGTTTCTTTTTGATTCTCATCGATATTACTGAATTGATATTCGTCGAGCTTATCAATAAAGTCATTGTGTGTTACCTTATGAGACAATAGTTTTTTATAAGAAATACTGCTCATATATTCTTCTTCATGAGCAAAATGATATTTTGCATACTCCTTCAATTCGTTCACCAATTCAATAATGTAATCATACTTGTCTATTATAAACTCATCAATTAATACGTTGTAGGTCCGATTAGCAATCTCAAATAACTTTTCATGCTCCTGATCAATAAAATCAATACCTGTTAAATACTCCGGCTTCATCTCATACATATCTTGTACCTCTGCCTTTCATAATATAGTAAATACACATTAATGGTTTATAATACTTCTCTTCCTTATTATAAGGCATAGTTTATCACAGACGCAACTTATGTTCAATATGCTATTGTATTGTAATTATAACATGAACTTTCTCCTTTCTATTGTTCCAAAAAAATTGCATGGCTAACCTGTTATCCTATTATAATCATAAGTTATATCTGTTATAAATAAATCGCTTGAATTTACACGAGTAAAGTGATATACTGACGAAGTGTATAAAGACAAATGTCTTTTAAGTAAAGACTTTGAGAGGAGAACAATCATATGAAAAAGAGAATTTTCGCTTTACTTCTCTGCCTATGCTTAGCAGTTAGCTTACTTTCCGCATGTGGCACTAAAGCAGGTACTGATTCAAAAGTAATTAAAATAGGTGTATTTGAACCACTTACAGGGGAAAATGGTGGCGGTGGTTACCAGGAAGTACTGGGTATGCGTTACGCAAACAAAATGTACCCAACCGTTGAAATTGATGGGGTTACATATAACATCGAATTAGTAGAAGTTGATAACAAGAGTGATAAAACAGAAGCTGTTACTGCAGCACAGAGCTTAATCAGTAAAGGTGTTAAGGTAGTCCTTGGTTCCTATGGCTCCGGTGTTTCCATTGCAGCTGGCGAATTCTTTAAAGAAGCAGAAATTCCTGCAATTGGTGCTTCCTGTACCAATCCTCAGGTAACCTTAGGTAATGATTATTATTTCCGCGTTTGTTTCCTTGATCCTTTCCAGGGTACCGTAATGGCTAACTATGCATTCCAGGAAAATGCAAAGACAGCAGCGGTTATAACTCAGCTCGGTGATGATTATTCCTCCGGTCTTGGCAGTTATTTCGTAACAGCATTTAAAGATCTTGCCGGTGATGGCGCTATCGTTAGTGAGGAACAATTCCAAACAAATCAGACTGACTTTAAAGCAATCCTGACAAATGTGAAGGCAGCCAACCCTGATGTAATCTTTGCTCCTTCCTCAATCGCTACTGCACCTCTTATTATTAAACAGGCTCGTGAACTTGGTATTGAATGTCCAATCATGGCTGGTGATACCTGGGAGAACTCAACCATTATAGAAAATGCCGGTGACTATGCAGAAGGTATTGTTCTTTCTACTTTCTTTGATGATGCAGATCCCGCTAATGATGAAGCTGCTGCTTTTATTTCTGGATTTAAGACCTACTTGGAAGAAAATGATCAGTCTGCTATTATTCCTGCTGTATCAGCTCTTGGATATGATGCATATTTAGTAGCTCTTCAAGCAATTAAGGATGCAGGCTCTACTGACTCCAAGAAGATTCGTGATGCGTTAGTTGATGCAAAAATTGATGGCGTAACTGGTTCCATTTCTTTTGATGAGAATGGCGATGCTAATAAGGATATGGCTTTTATCAAGACTGTTGAAGGCGGAGCATTTAAGTTCTTAAAAACAGTTACAGTTGCTAAATAATAGATTACAGTGTTGAGGCTGCCTTTGCACTATTGGCAGTCTCTTTTTTAATTTTTAACTTAATAATGAACTTTCCTATATCCTTCAGGAATAATTTGATATTATTCTTTGAAGGATAAGGTTATGTATATGAAACATGAATGTTTTTGGAGGACATCACATGAGTTTATCAACTTTTTTACAGCATACATTAACAGGAGTATCTCTTGGCGGCGCATACGCTTTAATTGCCATAGGATATACAATGGTATATGGTATTCTCCGTCTTATTAATTTCGCTCATGGCGATATTTTTATGATGGCAGGTTACTTTATGATCTTTTCTATGGTAACACTACCTTGGTGGATCGCTATTCCTTTTGTATGCATTCTTACAATCATTTTAGGTGTTGCAATTGAGCGTGTTGCTTATAAACCAATTCGTAGTGCACCACGTATGTCAATTATGATATCTGCGATCGGTGTGTCCTATTTGTTGCAGAACTTGGCTACCTATTTATTCACAGCACTTCCACGTGCTTATCCAGAAATACCATTCCTTAAGAAAATATTCCATATAGGAAGCATCTCATCCTCCTTGGTTACTTTTATTACACCTGTATTAACCATTCTTCTGGTAATTGGTCTGATGTATCTAATCAATCATACTAAAGTCGGAATGGCAATGCGCGCGGTATCAAAGGATTTTGAAACTTCACAGCTGATGGGAATTCGTATCAATAAGACAATTAGTACAACCTTTGTGATTGGTTCCTTACTTGCAGCAGTAGGTTCTATCTTGTATTTTACAGATCGTTCGTCAGTTACTCCTTTCAGTGGTACTCTCCCTGGTTTAAAATGCTTTATTGCTGCCGTACTTGGTGGTATTGGCAGTATACCTGGCGCTGTAGTGGGCGGCTTTGTTATCGGTATTGTTGAAACCTTCCTTGTAGCTTTTGGATATTCCACCTATAGCGATGCATTTACATTTGTTTTATTAATTATCATTCTTCTGTTCCGTCCAACCGGCTTATTTGGCGAGAAGATGATTGATAAGGTATAGGGAGGCCAAGTATGAAGAAATATAAAAATCTAATCTTTACAGCAATTCTCGGTATAATATTACTAGCGTTTCTTTTCTTTTTGGAAGAGAATAAGTTTGTATATGGAATGGCTTATACCGTATTACAAAAGGGAATGATACTGGCTGTCGTTGCTGTATCCATGAACCTTGTCACAGGTTTTACCGGCTTGTTTTCCTTAGGACAAGCAGGATTTATGGCAATAGGTGCTTATGTAACAGCTATCTTTTTAATTCCCGCTGATGATATGTCAGAAGTATACTATATCAGTGGTGTTTCACCGGTAATTTTGAACTTCAAGCAATGGCTGGAATCTGGCCCTGCCTTCCTGCAGCCTTTGCTGCCATATACTGCACTTATCATTGGCGGTCTTGTTGCTGCTGTATTTGCAGCTATTATCGGTTTTCCTGTTCTTCGCTTAAAGAGTGACTATCTTGCAATTGCAACCCTTGGCTTTTCTGAAATTATGAGAGCAATTATTTCCGGCCCACAGATGGATACCATAACCAATGGTTCCTATGGTTTAAAGAAAATTCCTGGTTTTGACTCCATTACAGAAACCTTTATTATCATGGCTGTGTGTATTACCTTAATGGTACTTCTGCTTCGCAGCACATATGGACGTGCCTTTCGTGCAATCCGTGAGGATGAAATTGCAGCTGAAGCAATGGGTATTAACCTGGCTTCCCATAAACAGCTATCCTTTATTATCGGTTCCTTCTTTTCAGCGATCAGCGGCGGTATGCTTGCAATGTTTATGCGCTCCATTGACAGTAAAACCTTTAGTGTATCTTTAACCTATGATATCTTACTTATCGTTGTAATCGGTGGAATTGGCAGTGTTACAGGTAGTGTTCTTGCCGCACTTATTGTTACCGCAGGCAAGGAATGGTGGCTGCGTTTCTTTGACAATCCTCTCTATATTGGAGATTTCCAGGTCCCACTATTCCGAACCGGTTTCCGTATGGTTGTTTTCTCAGTTATTCTTCTTTTAGTAGTTCTCTTCTATCAGAGAGGAATTATGGGCAAGAATGAATTCTCCTGGGCGGGTCTTGGTCGATTGTTCAAGCGACTCCAACGAAAGAGAGGTGCTAAAAATGCCTAATACAATTCTTAGTGTAAAAGACATTACAATGCAATTTGGCGGCGTCGTGGCAGTAGATAACCTCTCCCTTGATGTTAATCAGAATGAAATAGTGTCCCTAATTGGACCAAATGGTGCAGGAAAAACCACCGCTTTTAACGTAATCACAGGTGTTTATGCTCCAACAAATGGTGCCGTATATCTGAAAGATAATATGATTACCAGCAACTTCCCAAAAGGGAATATGAAAAAACTTTATGCAGGGCAAAACAGGGGCGTATATACTGTAACTATGAGAAAGACCCCTGACCAGATTACCAAACTAGGCGTTGCCAGAACCTTTCAAAACATTCGTCTATTTAAGGAATTAACTGCCTTTGACAATGTATTAATTGCAAAGCATATGAGATATAAAGCGAATTTTGTTACTGCAACCCTGGGTATTAATCATAAAGAGGAAAAGCAGATGCGTGAGGAAGCTATGCAGCTTCTTGATATCTTAGGATTAACCTCTGTAAAGGATGAAATTGCAAGCTCCCTTCCTTATGGTCAGCAGCGTCATTTAGAGATTGCCAGAGCTCTTGCAACAAAACCGGAACTGCTTCTTCTGGATGAACCTGCCGCAGGTATGAATCCACAGGAGACCGATGAATTAACTTCCTTTATATATGACGTACGCAAGAAATTTAACTTAACTGTTTTTATGATTGAACATCACATGGATCTCGTAATGGATATCTCTGATCGTATCTATGTATTAGATTTTGGCAAATTAATTGCTTCAGGTACACCGGAGGAAATTCAGAACAATCAACGTGTAATTGAAGCTTATTTGGGGGTACAAGAAGATGACGAAGAATAATTTATTAACCCTTGAAAATCTATCTGTATCTTACGGTGGTATTCGCGCCGTTAAGGGTATCAGCCTTACGGTTCCCGAAGGAGAAATCGTAACTCTAATTGGAGCCAACGGTGCGGGTAAAAGTACCATTCTGCGTGCCATATCCGGCTTAGTTAAAGCAGAGACTGGTAGAATTATATATAAGAACGAGGACATTACCGGAAAACCCACGACCACTATCGTGGAGAGAGGTATTACACTTGTTCCTGAAGGTCGGCGTGTATTTCCCGATCTTACCGTTTTAGAGAACATAAAAATCGGTGCGTATCTTCGTAAGGATAGTCTGGAAGATGATATTAACTGGATCCATAAACTATTTCCAAGACTTCAGGAACGTTCCTGGCAGATGGCTGGAACTCTATCTGGTGGCGAGCAGCAGATGTTAGCCGTAGGTCGTGCACTTATGAGTAAGCCAAAGCTAATCATGATGGATGAGCCCTCCTTGGGTCTTGCACCTATCATAGTAAACGATATTATGAATATTATTAAAACTGTTAATAAGGCTGGCGTAACTATCCTTCTTGTAGAACAGAATGCTAACCTTGCCTTAAAGATTGCACACACTGGTTATGTATGTGAAACCGGAAGTATTACCCTTAAGGGTACGGGTATGGAGCTGTTGAATGATGACAGCGTCAAAGCAGCATATCTTGGTAAATCAAAAAAGAAATAAGATCTTAAAAAAGAGAACCACATTTTCAGACCAATTGGTTAGAAAGTGTGGTTCTTTTTATCTGTGTCAGGAACATTCCTGCTCTTATTTTATTAATATATTTTATTATTCCATATAGCTTAGATAGTCTTCCACTGGAGTTATTACAGTGGGTTGATAAGGCTCACTTTGACTTAGTACGGTTCCTCCGTCCGTTGCCTGTGCCACAGAGATACTAACATCCGTAATATCTTCCATCGGAACGGTTAACGTATTCTCATCCACATAGGTCGTATCCTTCGCATCCTCGTTAAAATAAACCACACTATTTGGTGTAAAGTTTTCTCCCGAGACAATTATCATATCCTGTGCCTCTGACACCTGATTGATCTTTACATCCAGGATACCCATCTTCATCTGGGTTGGTTCGTAAGGATTTACTCCATCGTACACGAACTTATCACCGTAAAGCATATCATATTGAAGCATCTTAAGATCTTCTTCGTAGGTAGGGCTATCACTTAGTCTTTGATGAAATTGAGTTAGAATACCATCTTCATATCCGATCATTTCCATTACATAAGGGCTTAACTGATATGCATTAAGATCTTTTTGCTGTTTCTCCATCGGGAAGTTACTCCAGATAACATATTCGGTCTGGAACTTATTTGCGTTAATTAAATCTTTTTCCTCAAAGGAAAGTGGTGGCAGATGGTCTCCATATAATACAAGCACAGTTGGCTCATCGTAAGTTGAAAGTTTATCTACCAAACTTCCTACGAACTTGTCGGTTTCGTTTAATTGATTTACATAATATTGAATTTCATTTAAGTGTGCTTCTGATACTTCAACGTCTTCACTTTCAAGATATTCCTCTGAATTCTCTTGGGGAATACCTAATTCCAGTCTCTTATCCGGGTCTTCATATACACTAATAATGTTTTCTTTTATTGGTGTATGCTGATAGATTCCGTGAGATTGAACTGTAATTGTATAAATAAAGTCTCTTGCTTCATCAGCCTCAAGTGCCTTAAAGATTTCTCCTTCTAAAACTTTATCTTTTGTCCATCCTGTTGGATTACTCTCTCTTTCATTCATGTATTCAAGAGAAACAAAGTTATTAAATCCCAGCATTGGCAGTACTGCATTTCTTCTATAGAAGGTTCCAGTATTATTATGAAGGATAGAACTGCGATATCCTCTTGCTGCAAGGTCATAGCAGATACTTTCACTGGTTGTTGATTGTAAAATTGTACGATATGGATATTCTCCGGTACCAAAGAAATTGAGACTCATACTTGAGATTATCTCAAATTCTGTATTTACAGTTCCTGCACCATAAGCTGGTACAGTTAAATATCCGTGGGAATAATTCTCTTTTAACTTCGTAAAATTCGGTACTGGATTCTCTGAAAAGGAATAGTCCAGCAAATTATTCACGTCAAAAAATGACTCCAGCTGAATCATTATAATATTAGGCTTTACTTCCGTCTGAACCTCTTCTTGTGCAGCAGTACCGTTTTCCTCTATTGTAGAACTATCTGCTGCTGTATCATTGCTTTGATCCTTATCAACAAGGGTAGCCTTTGATGCATTCTTAATATCCTGCAAAATTCTATCAATTTCTTCTTCCGAGTAATTATCCGGTTTGCTGATACCACGTTCAATTACACTGTTTGAGAAGCAATAAGCAAAACCATAGTCCTCATAAGCATCTGGAAGATTATCAAAATCTTCAGAAAGAGCACTTACCTTTAAAGCAAAGGTAGATAGGAAAACCATTGCTACAGAGGTTACTCCTATAATCAGTAAAGGAAGTCTAAGCTGAATTTTATATTTCTTAAATTTGCGAAACATAAACAGCATTACTGCAACAATTGACAGCAAAACAACTGAGATCAGAACCATCTTCACTGTATCCAGATAAACACTGATAATACTAAATACGGATTTTAACAAATAAAAATCCATTGCTGTTAAAGGGGTGGAGCGGTAACCCAGAATAATAAAGTTAGCAATTCCAAGTCCCAGCCAGATTACGGTAAATAGAACTAACGTAAAATTACGTTTGGGAAATAACATGGAGATTGTTAACGTAAACAATACAATTAAAATGTTAAATAGGAACATTACCGGATTTGCAACTATAAAATAGAAACCCTGTGTAATAGAGCGACGACTTAACATTTCAATCAATAATACGATAATTGACGATAATCCTATCAGGCTTAAAATAGTATGCTTACCCAGGAGTTTTTGAAAAGAGCCTTGAGCAGCAGCCCTTTCTTCTGTCTTTCTAATCTTGTTTTTATTCTTAAATGACATATCTATCTCAACTCACTTTTCTTTAATATTGGTTTTACTGTTTACATTTCAAAAAATATTCACATAGTTCTTACATCAGCAAGATTATATCACTCAAATTTTTATTCGTCAAATTAAACTAACATTAAAATTCATTAAATTTATAAATATTTTCCATTATTTATTGTAATAACTGATAAGGGAATTAAATGCAACTATATTAATCAGGGTTTTACATAAATATTACATAATCATCATCTCCTGCAGGGTGCCAATACTTCAAAGGGGTACGCACCCTTACTATATGTTTAATATAGCTGGAAAATGTATTCTTTAACGCACAAAAATACCAGCTATGGTAATTTATCAGCTGGTATTTTTTACATATAATATATTTTATTATTCTGGGTCGCTCTCCAAAGTAATATTTTTTGTAAACGCTAAAGAAGCAATGATACTAAGTGCTAATATAGAGAAAATAATAACCAGGGACATCTCCACTGGTATATGGATATCAAAGAATAGAACAGCTAGTTTCATACCGGTAAAAGTTAATATTAAAGCCACACCATATTTCACATATTTAAATTTCTCATGAAGTTTACCAAGTAAAAAGTACATATTACGAAGTCCAAGTATTGCAAATATATTAGAGGTATATACGATAAACGTATCCGTTGTTATTGAAAATATTGCAGGAATGGAATCTATTGCAAACAAAATGTCAGTAAACTCAATTAAAATAAGGATTGCAAATAAAGGTGTTGCATAAAGTACTTTATTTTTTTTAACAAAGAATTTTTCACCATGGAGTTGGTCTGTTACAGGAATAACCTTTCCTAATAACTTTATAATTTTACTGTCTTTTACGTTGTCTTCCTCTTCCTTCTTAAGCATCATTTTGACACCGCTTATGATAAGGATGGCGCCAAATATGTAAAGCACCCAGTGGAACATATTAACAATTGTAATTCCAAGCAAAACGAAAATAAATCTTAAAACAATAGCTCCGGCTATACCATAATTTAATACTCTTCTTTGGTGCTCCGGCTTAATTCCAAAGCTGGTAAATACCATAATAAACAAAAACAAATTGTCGATACTAAGACTTTGCTCAATTACATATCCACCAAGAAATTCAAATGCCTTTTGCTGCCCCATAAAAATGTAGATACCGACATTAAAACATAATGCTAAACCTACCCAAAACCCTACCCATGATAATGCTTTCTTTGTTGACAATGAAAAATCCTCCTTAATTTAAGTACTTCTGATTCAGGGATGTGCTGCCAATAATAGCAGTCATATCGATGGCATTCTGAAGCTGTTCCTTGGAACGAATTAAGAATAGTTACTATATCTTATGCCGAAAAAAGAGTCAGCATGCTGACACTTTTTAATCGTTCGAGGATAAGGACGCTTTATCCTACTACATAAAAAAGACTTTTAATATAACCTTAAAGCTTAAAGTTATATTAAAAGTCTTGCTATCCATCATTGGAGAATAAAGCCAGGCAATCGTATCCGCCGGTTGTTGACCTTATCACTTATTAGCTACTCCCTTTTAACTTTTTTAGTATATCATGTCAAAAATCCGCATGTCAATGGTTATATAATTCACAAAGTTGCCCAGTACCATTACACAAAATCCGACATATTATGATATTAGATAAGGTGCATTTGGTGCCTGTTTCTTCTGCCCAATATTGTATAATTTCTCGAATCCAGCACCTTATAAATGTTATTAATTATGACCATTAATTATGTTTAAGAAAGGATTAATCATATGGCACTCACTAAGTTCGTAGATGCCCTACCAATTCCAAAAGTACTTAAACCAATGAAAAAAGAAGATGATACTTCCTATTACAAGGTTGTTATGAAGGAATTTAAACAAAAGCTGCATCGCGATTTACCCCCCACTACTTTATGGGGTTATGACGGTATGTACCCGGGTCCAACAATTGTCACAAACCGAGGCGATAAGGTACGAGTAAAATGGGAAAATAATTTGCCTGTTTCAAGTCACTTGCTGCCCGTAGATACAACCGTTCACGGTGCAGGTCCAGATACTCCAAGGGTAAGAACCGTCGTTCACCTGCATGGAGCTCATGTTGCTCCAGATAGTGACGGATACCCAGAATCCTGGTTTACCAATGATTTTCAAATAGTTGGCCCAACCTTTAAGAATAAAGTTTATGAATATACCAATAATCAACGTGCCTCTACAATGTGGTATCACGACCATGCAATTGGAATAACCCGATTAAATGTATATGCAGGTCTTGCAGGCCTCTATCTTATCCATGACAAGCTGGAGCAAAGTCTTAACCTTCCCAAAGGTGAATATGACATTCCTCTCCTGGTTCAAGATAAGACCTTCCAGGCAAATGGCGATTTATTCTACCCTGCACAACCAGCAAATCCATCACCTACCCTGCCAAATCCATCGATTGTACCTGCTTTCTTCGGTGATACTATTCTAGTAAATGGTAAAGTATGGCCTTACCTGGAAGTAGAACCAAGAAAATACCGTTTTCGTTTTTTAGATGGTTCAAATGATAGATTTTACACCTTTACTTTAGATGCAGGTGTTGGTGGAGAGCTTCCACCTTGGCTGCAAATTGGTACGGATGGCGGACTCTTAGAGCGTCCTGTCCCATTAAGTCAATTAACTATGGCTCCTGCAGAGCGTGCGGATGTCATTATAGATTTTAGTAAGTTTGCCGGAAAGACAATCCTTCTTAAGAATTCACAAGCTCCTGTTGACCCTGAAACCACAGGACAAATACTGCAATTTAGAGTTACACTTCCGCTTTCCTGTCCCGACACAAGCAAAGTGCCTGGCTTTTTAAGCCCTATTCAACCTCTAAACGAAAGTGATGCAGTCAAAATACGTGACATGTTTTTTAGAGTTACCCTTGACCAATATAATCGTCCTCATTTTATGTTAAATGGTTTAATGTGGGATGATCCGGTGACAGAGAAACCAGTGCTTGGAACTACCGAAGTATGGAATATTATTAATTCCGGACTTGGAACACATCCCATTCATATTCACCTGATACAATTTCAGATTATCAGCCAACAGCCATTTGATGCCGCACTTTATAATTCTACTGGCGAGCTTGTATTTACAGGTCCGCCGCTTCCTCCGCCTCCAAATGAACATGGCTGGAAGGATACCGTACGATGCCCACCTGGCTTTGTTACAAAACTGATTATGCATTGGGATGGCTTCCCTGGAGCATATGTATGGCATTGTCATATTCTTGAACATGAAGATTACGATATGATGCGGCCGATAGAGGTGGAAAAGAATTGCTTCTGGACAAAATGTAAAAAAATACTGGAAAGCGAGAAATTGTTTAAGACCATCTTTAACTATGGCAGTCAAAAAACAAAAGAAGAATAGGTTCCACCTGGTGCTGCAATGAATATTAATATAACAGGAGGTGATTAACAATGCCCTGGCAAATGAAATTGCAGTATCTGATTAATCAACCTGTTGGTGTTTCTCTGGTGAATGGTCAGGGAGTTTCCGGCATCCTTTGCAGCGTTACAAACGGAGAAATCTATTTAATTGAGTATTTGTATCAAACACAGTTTGCAACTAAACACTATCCATTCAGCCAAATTCAGGATATTAACCCTTTTCCTAGATGTTATAATCCCGGGAGACTTTACTAACCTTCCTATAAGAAGGATTACGAACAAGAGAGCCGGCTAGTCGTTTCACTTGTCATGAATAGGAAAGAACGAGGAGCAGCTTCCCATATGCGGAAGCTGTTCCTCGTTCTACTATTATTACTTTACAAAGCCATAAAAATTATGGAATAGATTTTTCTTCTTCATAACAAATAATTGGAATACCCGGTTCAATATTTTCAAATATTTTTTTAGCAACATACTTAGGAGCGTTAACACAGCCATGGGAACCTCTGGTCTTATAAATCACACCACCAAAGGCATAACGCCAGGTAGCATCATGTATTCCAATATTCCCATAAAAGGGCATCCAATAAGTAACCTCTGCCCGATATCCTGGTCCAGATAAAACCGAACCCTTCTGTTTATAATTAAGCATATACGCTCCAACAACAGTAGCATGACCTTTATTGGGATTACCCGTTACAATTTGACCCTGTGTAATTAACTTACCATCTTTGTAAAACCAAATCATCTGCCTTGTAATATTAATCTCTACATAGGTATCCCCAATTTCATTTCCTTCTCTGGATAGTGCTCTCTGTATATAAACTGGTTCCCGATTTATGACCTCTCCTTTTTCAATATTTGCCCGTAATGCTTTTTGTTCCTCTTCCTTATTAATCTTCCATCCATAGAGTCCTCCTTTGATCGTCACAAACTTCCCTGTTGAAGCCCTGAACTCTCTATTAATGCCTACGGTATCATATTTTTTAGCTAATGCTTTGACATATTCCTTAAGTGCTGTTTTATTAATTTCCACATCCAGCTCTTCATTCACTGTAAGCCATAAATTAATTATCCTTCCGTCTATTATTTCTCTTTTGTCATCTATGAGATATGTAATCTTTGCTGTGACGTATCGATTTAGGAGGTTAGCTGTTTGCAAGGTTTTCTTTGAGGCCAGAGTGTATATGGGATCCTCATAACAATTTTCCCCGCTTAAGTTCAATTCTTTCTTACCGGACAAAATATAATTTTGAATGACGCTTATCAATTTACCTTTTATTATCTTAGTCCCATTAATTTCTGCTTCTATTTCATAGTAGCCATTATTGTAATGAAAACTTACATTTTTAGGTTCAATATAATTCTCAGTCATACATCTTAATTGTTCTATTCTTTGCAGCAATTCTCCCTTATTAAACTGGTACAGATTTTCTATATTATAATATTGGGTTCCAAATAAGGACATCACCCATCTGGGTTTACTCTGGTTATAAAGTAATTGCTTCAGCTGGTTATTATTTTGATAGCTCAGACCTATCTGCTGCCTGGTTATCTTTTCATTACCAGTGCGTCCCAAAATCATAAGTTCATAGTCATTAACATACTGCTCCAGGAGATGTTCCGCTTCTGTATAGGATTTCAGCGAAACATCTACACCATTAACTATGGTATGAAAAAAATAATGTTTTGAAAAATATAAGGATATAAGGAAATAGATTAAAACCACCACAGAGATGACAATAATAAGTACCTCCAGTGCTTTTTGCCCTAGTTTTTTCTTAATACTAGAAATACTGATCATGGTTTGCTCATTTCACTACATATTTACTCTATCATATGAGGCCTTTTTAAATTTTATATGTTCGTGGATTATATTAAATAGCATTTTTTTAAAAACCACTATGGAACTTTTCAGTCGTTATCCATAGTGGTTTTTGCTTCTTAATTATTCTAAAAGGTTTATCTATCCTTACTCTGTCCTAAGTGCGACAACAGGATCTTTCTTCGCAGCCATTCTGGAAGGGAAGAAACCTGCAATTAAGGTTAGTAACATACTTCCTGCAATAAGAACTACTGCATGAATTGGATTTAAAGCTGCAATACCTTCAATGCCAACAAGTTTTTCAATAACGGCATTAATCGGTAGGCTAATGAGATAGGAAAGCACCACTCCTATGGTTCCGGCGGTAAAGCCTACAATTAAGGTCTCTGCATTAAACACGCGGGAGATGTCTTTCTTTCTAGCTCCTACACTTCGTAAAATACCAATCTCCTTGGTTCGTTCAATTACAGATACATAGGTAATAATACCGATCATAATTGTGGATACCAAAAGTGATATTGCTGCAAATCCAATCAATACATAGGAAACGGTATCCAGGAGGGTTCCGGTAATATCAGAGATAGTTTCAGCCATGTCTGAATAGATTACCTGATCCTCATCCGCCTTGTCTATATTATAAGCATCCAGATACTCTTTTATCTTTTCTTTGGATTCGAAGTCAACTGGATAAATATTAATTCCCGTTGGAGTTGTATCTGCTCCTAAGCTTAACAGACTAGCTTCCTTTGCCTCATCATCAGCAAACGGTGCACCGGTTAAAACATCACTGTCACTGCCTGTCTGTGACAGTGCAATTTTTGAGTTTTTCGCATTTTCAACTACTAAATCGGTTAGGTCACTTGTATAAACCAGTCCCTCTGAAAAATAAGAACTTGCTGCATCTTCTTTAATTCGTAAGATACCTACTACGGTTAAAGCCACACTGCTGTCGCTATTATACAGTGTATCGTAATCAGACGCACTTGCAGGTGTATATATACCATTCTGCTCAGTATAATAATCATCGTTATAAACAACTTTTAACAAGGTCTTTCCAAGAAAATCGCTTACGTTATAAGAGTCTTTCTCTGTAATACCTAGTTTTTCAAAGAAACCTTTGTTAATTCGATTGTATTCATCAACCACAATTGCAACTTCATTTGCCGCCGTTGGAAGTACGCTTCCCTCACCTACAAGATCATAAAGGGATAGAATAAAGTCTTCATTTTCAGGCATCTCCTGCCAATAAGAATTTCTTCCCATACCAGCCATTCCCGCCATTGCCCCCATAGAACTCTGTCTGCCAGTATCATAAGCTACGACCGTATCTCCACCCTTAGCAAGAAGATTCATATTTACACCACTCTGGTAGGAAATTGTGTTGATTGCATCTGGCAGCTCATTCTGAATTCCTTCTATATAAGTAATGTATTCCTCATCCAGTATGTTCGTATGGGTAGTTGTATTAGCTTCACTGTCGTAACGATAAATCTCCTCACTATCTGGAAACTCCTCATAGGACTGGGCAGCATTCTGATTGCCCATCATAGGATTCCTACTACTCATATCAAAGCTTTGCTCCGTAGTGCCGATGGTAACCGGGAAGCCTGAAAGTGTATCTGTCTGCATGCTTGACATATAGGCGGACAATCCACTGGATAGTGCGAGCACGAGAGCTACGCCTATAATACCAATACTGCCTGCAAAAGAAGTTGTTATCGTACGACCTTTTTTTGTAAGTAGATTTTTAAAAGACAGTGAGGTTGCTGTCCACAATGACATTGAGGTCTTTTTCAACTTTTTCTTTTCCTCGGTTGCAACCATAGTTTCCGATTTATCCACTGGGTTACTATCCGACTGTATTTCGCCATCCAGCAATCGAATAATTCGTGTGGAATATTCATCCGCCAATTCGGCATTATGCGTTACCATAATGACCAAACGGGTCTTTGCTATTTCTTTTAGAATCTCCATGATTTGAACACTGGTGTGGCTGTCCAGTGCACCCGTTGGCTCGTCCGCAAGAATAATATCCGGATCATTGACTAAAGCTCTCGCAATTGCCACACGCTGCATCTGACCACCGGAGAGTTGGTTTGGTTTCTTCTTAAGATGTTTCTCTAGCCCAACTTCAATCAAGGCCTGCCTTGCACGTCTTTTACGCTCAGAGGGTGATACACCGGAAAGAGTAAGTGCTATCTCCACGTTTTGCAGCACCGACTGATGTCCTATCAGATTATAGCTTTGAAATACAAAGCCAATGGACCGATTACGATAGGCATCCCAGTCGGAGCCTTTATACTTTTTTGTAGAAAGTCCATTAATAACCATATCTCCACTGTCATACTGATCCAGTCCGCCAATTATATTTAACATGGTTGTTTTACCACAACCGGATGGTCCAAGAATTGAGATAAATTCATTTTCTCGAAATCCCAGTGATATTCCTTTTAAAGCAGTAACTGTTTCACCGCTTCGATAGGTTTTTGTAATATTATCTAGTTTTAGTTTTAACATAATCATTCCTCCAAATTTTTGACTGGTTTTAGAATAACTCGTGAATGTAAACTCTATCTCAACAAATTCGTTGATATTCAGTTGATATTTCTGTGCTAATCTTCTTATATTATAATTGCGGAACATTATTTGTTGTTTATACAATTTATATAGTTTTCATGCTTCGCAATTATCAGTATTCTTAAACGAACCGAGGTGAATTCTATGTTTAAAATACTTGTGGTAGAAGATGATACCAATACTCGTAAATTAATGTGCGCTGTACTTAAGCAGAATGGCTTTGAAACCTATGGTGCAGAAGATGGCATTGCGGCACTGGATCTTATGGATAAACAGCATGTGGATTTAGTAGTGCTGGATTTAATGATGCCTCGAATGGACGGTTATGAACTTACTCGTCAAATCCGTCGTACTTGGTCAACCCTTCCCTTGTTAATGGTAACTGCAAAACAGGAACCCAAGGATAAGCATGCCGGTTTCCTTGCCGGAACAGACGACTACATGATTAAACCTGTGGATGAACAGGAGATGGTGTTAAGAATAAAGGCATTACTTAGGCGGGCACAGATTGCCAGTGAACACAAACTATTAATTGGTGAAGTAGAACTGAATTATGATTCACTTACTGTCATTCGTAAAAATGAGTTTGTAACTCTTCCGCAAAAGGAATTTTATCTCTTATTTAAATTATTATCTTATCCAAATATGATTTTTACGAGACTGCAACTCATGGATGAAATCTGGGGCATGGAATCTCAAACTGATGATCATACCCTAAATGTGCACATTGGTCGTTTACGTGATCGCTTTCGTGATTGGCCGGAATTTGAAATCGTTACAGTACGCGGACTGGGTTATAAGGCGGTGAAAAAGATATGATGAATTTAATTCGTAAACGACTTAATTTAGCCATTACATTGGTGCTCTTTGTATTTGTTGTCTTAGTTGCCTCTTTGCTGGTTGCCTTTACAATTGGGTTATTGCTTCATCACCTGGGAATTATCTCTTTTGACGGACATGGTGTGAATGGCCGCAACGGAATGCCTTATTTACCTTTGCTCTTCATTTTGCTTCTTTGTGTGCTTATTGGCACAGCTCTAACTGCCTTCTTAAGTGAGAAAGCCTTAAATCCCATTCGTAAAGTAATTGATGCTACAAAAAATGTAGCCGGAGGTAATTTCGAGGTTAAAATCAATATCAAAGGAATTGGCGAGCTAGAAGAGTTATCCGAGAGCTTTAACAAAATGGTATATGAACTTTCTACTATTGAAACCCTTCGAACTGATTTTGTAAATAATTTTTCCCATGAATTTAAAACGCCAATCGTTTCGGTACGGGGATTCGCAAAATTATTAAAAGAAGGGGATTTAACCGAAGAAGAAAAACAGGAATATCTTGATATTATTATTGCAGAATCCGAGCGCTTAGCTGATTTATCTGCAAATGTTTTAAATTTATCAAAATATGAGAGTATTGAAATTATAACAGATAAGATACCCTTCCGGCTTGACGAACAGCTTCGCAGAGCAGTTGTCTTAATGGAACCGAAATGGTCAATAAAAGATATTGATATGTCAATAGAACTTGAAGATATTACTTACATTGGTAATGAGGATCTAACCCAGCAGATTTGGATTAATCTCTTGGATAATGCTATTAAATTCACCCCCAATGGAGGTCAGATTAAAATTTACCTGTTAAGATGGAATCAAGGTATTCGTTTTACAATACAGGATAACGGAAATGGTATGGACGAACAGACTAGGAGCCATATTTTTGATAAATTCTATCAAGGGGACAGCTCACACAAAACCACCGGAAATGGTCTGGGACTTGCCCTCGTAAAGAGAATTATCAAACTCTCCGGCGGCGGCATTACTGTGCAAAGCTCCCCAGGAGAAGGCAGCAAGTTCACGGTATTCCTTCCCCTATAACTCTATTGCAGTAACGTTAAGATACCTTGTGGATTTTGATTAGCCTGCGTTAACACTGCCTGTCCTGCCTGTTGGAGTATATTGAATTTTGAAAACTCTACCATAGCTTTTGCCATATCCACGTCCCGAATCCTGCTTTCTGCATTCTGGGTATTTTCCGAGGTATTATCCAGGTTCGCTATAACATGCTCCAATCGGTTCTGTGCGGCCCCTAACTTTGACCTGACACTTGATACTTTTTTTATTGCACTGTCAGTGGTATTAATCGCGTCCTGGCAAGTTGCATGATTTGATACAGATATATGATCAATCCCCAGCGCGGCGGAGGTAACTGCATCAATACCTACCTTTATGGATTGCTTGCTTCCTGCACCAACTTGCAGAACGATGGCCTGATTGGGTACGTTTTCACCCCAGTTAATATTAATTGTACTACTACCGAAGATAAGTGTCGTAATTTCCTCAGAGGGTTTATTTGGTGTCCCAGTATTTGCAACAACACTGGAGGAATCTAAATCCACTCCATCCAGGGGATCAGCTAATCCATCCGTTAAATCAATATTACATTCAGAAGACAAAAAATTCTTAAATGCGGTGAAATTAGTGTCATTTGCTGCAACATCAGTATTATATGCTGTCTGGGCTGCATTTTTAAAACCTTGAATAAAACTGTTAAAGGAGATGGACCCTGTATATTTTGCCACTAAATCCCGAAAAGTTTCATCGCTTTGATCCATTTCACCCAGCATATTTTTAAATCCCGTCTCTGTTGCTTTTTGATACAGATAGCTGGTGGCTAGATAACCCACCGTATAGATATCATCACTATATTCGTTACCAATGAAATCAAAGTCTTGAATGCTTTGATTTAAACCTGCATAATTCGTATAATAGCCGCTTTCGAATCCATAATATCTAATATCACTTGCTCCATGAACACCTTCTGCTAACCCCTCTACAAACCAATTGTCCGGCATTGCTGTATAGGACACATTGTCAAACATATACCCATGTGTCATCTCATGAACAATTAGTCGGTCTGCCGGAATTCCACCCATCGTTGGTCCATCCGTACCGTTGTAGGTCATCTCATTTATTAGAAAGTTAGTATTAATCGTAAGAGTTAAGTTATCCCCAAGATAAGCGCCTCCCATTGTAGCAACGGCACTATTCCCAATATCTGCAAAATTAACATTTATGGTAGTGCCATTCTCCAATTGCCATCCAGTAACATTCTCAATTCTTGCTGCAGCATCTTTTAACCAGCTGCCGTTTAACCAGCTAATAAATTTATTTTTCTCTGCCTCACTTAATGAAGGGTCACTGCAAGAGCCATCCAGAAGCTTTTTACTATTAAATTCTGTATTCCTCGCTACACGGTCAATCTCATTCTTTAAGGCATTGACCTCTTCCTGAATTGCAGTCCGATCTGCACTTACATTCGTATCAGTAGCACCGCTAACTGCCAGCTCTCGAATTCGCTGAAGCATATTATGAATTTCATTCATCGCACCATCTGCTGTTTGAATCAGAGAAAGTCCATCTTGTGCATTCTTTGAAGCTTGCTCTAGCCCGCGAATTTGTGCCCTCATTTTCTCGCTGATGGAAAGCCCTGCTGCATCGTCGGCAGCTCGGTTAATACGATAACCCGAGGAAAGCTTTTCTGTAATCCTCGATTTTCTCTCTGTATTAATTTTTAAATTTCGATTATTATTTGAAGACATAAGATTATGCTGAATAATCATAGTTCCACCCCGTCATGTGTTTCTATGTTATTCATCGGCAATTTTAATTATAAATTAAGTCTTTTATATAAAAATATCTAAAATTTACTAATATAATTGCCTATCGTTTAACGCTGTTACAATATTGCATCGAATACCATAACAGCGTCAAATTTAATTAGTCTATGATAAAATATAGTTATTGCTCTGTAATAATCACTATCCGCAAATTATTTATTCAAAAAAAGTTAATATACTTCCATCAATGGTGGTTACTGAACAAGTTTTTCCACCCCAGGGCTGTTCAACAACTTCTGTAATTTGATTCCAGCCTTTTCTCTTCACTAACTGAATACTCGTCATCCAATCCAAATTCTCACCTCCTGTGAGTAAAATAATATCCTATCAAAATAAGAATCTCTTGATTATCTATGCACTGATTTGTCTTGTGCATATGTTGCTCGCTTGTATGAAGTGCTTTTACATAATAGGACTTGCTCTTAATATACAAAAAATCCCCTACCATCCGCAAGGAAAGTAAGGAATTCTTGTTAGCCCCTATCTGAATACATTCTCATCTCAAATTAATCAAACCAGTTCCACTAAAATACTCACACACTTTTGATTGTAAAGCTGCTCTGTTTTAGTGTCGGGCTGGCCAAAGCCTACATAAATTGTATAGTTGCTGCCTTCTTGCACATATTTACCTTCTTCATTTACAACAAAGAAAGCCTCATCACGAATTGAAAGCTCTAGCTTAGAGCTTTCACCCTTCTTTAGAAATACTCTCTGAAAGGCACATAAACTATGATTAGGAACTGCGAACTCTGAGTCCCTGTTCTTTATATAAACCTGTACAACATCACCTGTATCGTATAATCCATTATTCTCAATTTCAACTTCCAACTTATCATTTTTAAACTTTGCCTGTTTAACAACGCAGTTTCCATAAGTCAAGCCATATCCAAAGGGGTACATTGCCTCCCCGCTTATATAGCGGTAAGTTCTTTTTAACATAGAATAGTCTTCAAATGGCGGTAATTCCTCCAGACTGTTATAAAAAGTAATTGGTAATTTCCCTGAAGGGGAACTTTCGCCAAATAGAGTCTTTGCAATCCTGCTGCCTCCTCTGGCACCGGGATACCAGGTAAGAAGAATTCCTTGGAAATGCTCCCTGGCAAAGGATAAATCGATTGCACTTCCCGCTGTTAAACATAGTATGGTTGGCTTTCCAACCTTTGCTATTGCCTCCATAAGCCTTCTCTGTGATTCTGGCAATTGCAAATCCTCCTTATCACCGGAGGCATAGTTATTCCCGGCATCTCCTTCTTCTCCTTCTAAGGATTCATCAAGGCCCAGGCATAAAATAACCACATCACTATGTTCCGCAACAATGACAGCCTCACTAATTCGGTCATAATCGTAGGCAAGACCTTCGGTCTTTGATTTTACAAGACTGCTGCCCTCTGAATAAAATACTCTAATATCTTCTGCTGCTTCTTGTGTAATCCCCTCTAATATGGTGATATATTCCGAAGAGGTCCCATGATAATTTCCTATCAGGGAAGCTCTGCTATTTGCATTAGGACCAATGACACCAACCGTCTTTATCTTAGACTTATTAAGAGGTAGTATTCCATCATTTTTAAGTAATACCAAGCATTCCTCGGTCACTTTATCTGCAAGCTCCAGATGACTCTTGCACTCCACGACCTCATATGGAATCTGATCAAACTCACTTCCATCAAATAGACCCAGCAAATATCTTGTTGTGAAAAGACGTTCTGCGGCAGTTGTTATCTCTTCCTCTGTCACTAAACCATCCTGATATGCCTTCATAATATATAAGTAAATATTTCCGCAATTCAAATCACAGCCTGCATTCATTGCCATTGCGGCAGACTCTACTGCAGTATGTGTAACCTTATGATGTTCATGAAAATCCTTAATCGCCCAGCAGTCGGATACAAAGTGACCTTCAAACCTCCAATCCCCACGGAGAATATCTCGAATTAAGGTTTTACTTCCACAACATGGTTCTCCGTTGGTACGATTGTAAGCCCCCATAACGGCCTCAACCTTAGCCTCTGTTACAAGTGCTTTGAACGCTGGCAGATAGGTTTCGTACAAATCTTTTTTCGTGACCACCGCATTAAAGGAATGTCGCTCCGCTTCTGGACCAGAGTGTACAGCATAGTGCTTTGCACAAGCTGCTGCCTTCATTACTTCTCCATCTCCTTGCAATCCTTCTACGAAAGCAACTCCCAATCTGCTGGTTAAATAAGGGTCTTCTCCGTAGGTTTCATGTCCTCTTCCCCATCTGGGATCACGAAAGATATTCACATTGGGAGACCAGAAGGTTAAACCTTTATAAATGTCACGATCATTATGACTGCTATAAGCATTGTATTTGGCTCTGCCTTCCGTTGCAATAACTTCCGCTACCTGCTTAATCAAGTTCGTATCAAAAGTTGCTGCCATACCAATTGCCTGCGGAAAACTGGTTGCTACTCCGGCTCTGGCAACTCCATGCAGTGCCTCATTCCACCAATTATAATCAGGTATCCCTAATCTCTTAATTGAAGGAGAATTATACCTTAATTGAGAAGCCTTTTCTTCTAATGTCATCTTCGCAACTAACTCTATCGCTTTCCTTCTTGCTTCTTCTCGCTTCATATTTTTTCTCCTTACAGTAAACCTTTAACTAATTTTATGTATTTACCCAAAGTCTACTTATTCCTTTACTCCGCCTAAGGCAACTCCCGCAATAATATACTTGGAAAGAAGGAAGTAGATTACAAAGAGCGGTAATACCGTCAGAGCAAGACCTAAATATACAGAACCCAGTTCTGTCTTATAGATATCACCTCTAAGTAAGCTAACCATAATCGGCATTGTGTATTTATCACTGTCTGTTAATAATATTAATGGCATAAACAAGCTATTCCAGGAAGAAACAAAAGAGAAGATTGCCTGTGTCGCAATAGCCGGTTTCATGATCGGAAGAATAATTCGATTAAATATGCTAAATTCACCTGCTCCGTCGATTCGAGCAGAATTCACAATATCCAGCTGCAGTGATGCCAGCAGATATTGCCTCATAAAGAATACAGTAATAGGTGCTGCTATAGCTGGTAATATCAGTGGAAGGAAATTATTGGTCATATGAATCTGATACATAAATTGATAAAAACCAATACTGGTTACCTGTGCCGGTATCATCATAACAGCTAATATAAATGTAAAAAATGGCTGTCTCATTCTCCAGTCATACACAATTAATGCATAGGCTGTCAGCGACGAAAAGTAAACTGTACAGGCAGTTGCACCGGTAGATATCATCATGGAGTTAATAAAACCCTTTAACGGATTAAAACTCTTTCCTAAAAGTACATTAATATTGTCAAATAAATGCTTTGAAGGTAACAGAGAAATGGAGCTTTGCTGAATTTCAAAGGTTCCACGGGTAGCATTCATGAACATAATCCAAAAAGGTAATATACTTAAAATCGCCAAGGATATGCAGACAATATAAACAATTATACGAGAAATACGTCTTAATATTGTCTTGTCTTTTCTCATTTTGCCATCCTCCTTGCTGCCTTCTCTGCATTTTTCATTTCTCTTCTCTGCTCTTTCATCTGCTGCTTTAACTTAGCAGCACTCTTATCCCTCATAATGTAAAAGATAATGGCAGAAAGAATGGCTATTATAATAAACATAATCATACTCGCGGCGGCAGCTCGATTGTACAGGTAACTTCCGCTAAAGGCTTGATTATAGATGAATACACTGGTAGTAAGAGTCGCACTGTCCGGTCCGCCCAGCAGATAAAGCCTTGGAATATCAAACATTTGCAATCCACCAATCATACTTGTAATCAGTGTGTAAAGCAAAATCGTTTTTAAGTTAGGCAGAGTTACGAAGAAAAACGTCTGTGCACTGGAGGCACCATCAATCTCCGAGGCTTCAAAAAGTTCGGGATTTAAGCCCAGGACTCCCGATATTAATACAATCATTGTATATCCATACCACATCCAGAACTGAATAAAAGCAACAACTCCCCGTGACGTCCATTTTTGAACTGAAAAGTTAAGGGGCTCTTGGATGACACCTAAAAACTTCAACAAGTCGTTGACCGGTCCAATGGGGTACCCAAATAACGAGTTAAATAGAATTGCAATTGTTGCTGCAGTAATAATATTAGGCATATAGAATAAAACTTTAAAAACTCCCTGTCCCTTAATTTTATTGCGATGGCTGGTAAACCACGCAGTTAAAAGAAGGGCAAGCAGTATTTGGGGAATAAAATTTATTAACCAGATTATTAACGTATTCCATAAGGACTTTTGAAAGGAAGGATTTTTCAAAATTGTTTCAAAATTCTGAAAAGGATTTGCTAAAAAATGAAACTCTGTTTTCCCAAGACCCTTAAAGTCAGTAAAACCAATTACAGCTGTATATATAATGGGATATAGCGAAAAAATTAGAAATGCAAGTACAAACGGTATACAGAATATATATCCGTATTTTGCATAGCTGACACCCTTATGTCGCATAAGCCCTCACCTCCGATAAACTGTTAATTATATTATGTATCACTTGGAAGAACCTGTTCTTTATTAAAAACTCATATCATCTCATACACTATAACTGGAAGAAACTCGCACAGCGTGTTTCTTCCAGTTCATAGCAAGATGAAACGACAAGTCGTTTCATCTTGGTTTGAGGTGGATTACCAAATTGCAAGCAGCTTATTCTACTGCAATATCCAGATTGTCTGCTACATTCTGCTTAAAGTCAGCAATTGCATCTTCCTTTGATTTATTGCCTGCCGTATACTCACGTACCTGATCACGCCAATAAGTATTAATTGACTCATCTAATTGTGTTTTGTTCTTACCGGTAGCATTGTTACCTGCTGGAACAAAGATATCAAACATATTCTGACCGCCCAGGAAGTCTAATTTACCATCGGATTTCTTCATAACTGTACCAGACGCAACCGTATCCTTGGTTCCGCCAGGGCCGTTCAGAGTACCATTTGCCCAGTAATACTGAAGTCCTGTTTCAGAACTATCCAGTGTTATCCATTCAATGATATCACCAACTGTGGATTTCAGTTTTGTATCCTTATTACCCATTACCCAAGTACCACCCCAGAAGAAGCCAACAGGGGATTCGCTGACTGCCCAGTCACCATAAGTTCCTTCACCAGCTTTTTCACCACCACTATTGCCTGCCATTACATAGTTAATGAGCCATGCAGGACCAAAGAAACCGAATATTTTCTGGCTTCCAGCATCCTTCATATCTGCATACCAGGCATCTGTCCAGTCTCTGGTATCGTTGTGATAACCGTTATCCTTCAGCTTCTTTGCAAGATCAAAGAACTCCTCACGCTTAGGATCTATGTAAAGTTTACCATCCACAATCCAGGACTTTTCAGAACTATTCTCTACTGCATGCCAGATGTCACCATCACCGGACACAATGCCGTAACCCTTAGCTTTTAATTCCTCTGCTGCTGTGAAGAATTTATCCCAGCCTGGACCTATTTTTTCTTTAATTACTGCAGGATCATCGGTTCCCCATACATCTTTAGCGATAGAGCGACGATAAATAAATGCTCCGCCAGTTGCCTGGTATCCTAATCCAACTAGATTCCCATCGGTGTTTGAACCTATATCCACAGTATACTGTGCAATATCTGCTTCCTTTAATAGCTTATCTACATCAATACCCAGCTCTTTATAGCTTGCCGCATACTGTGAAGCATCTCCTTGTGTATACTTAAGTACAAATGCACTCTCTGCACAGAAAATATCAGGTGCATCCGCTCCACCACCTGCGAGTGCTTGATCCAGAGCAGGTTGATATGCTCCATCGGTGGTTGCTATAATTGTGGTTTTGATTTCATAAGGGAAATCTGGGTGAAGCTCTTTATACTTTTCAAGCATTTTTGGAACCTCATCGGTAAAACTCCAAACATTAAGAACTTTTACATTTTCATCGTCTTTCACATCTGTATTCACTACGGTGTCTTTACCCTTGTTATCTACTGCGTCATTTTTTGAACCGCATCCAGCAAACCCCATTGTTGCAAGAAGTAAACAAGTCATTAATAAAGCTATCAATCGTTTCATTCTAATACCCTCCTCTTATTTTATAAATTAATTACAAAGTAATTGTATCAAATCCCCATAAAGTATTCTCCCAATTAATTGCTATGTTGCTATCAAATCTTGCTATTTTTTCAAAATGTTTTTGTATATTTTATATGTTTTATGTTAAAATAAAATTAATTCAACAGCTATTTTTATATGTAAATTTTGTAATTCCACTTCTTTGTTAGTAATATTACATTATACATTCTCATAATTATGCTGTTTACTTGTGCACTTCCTATGCTTTTAACAATTGCAGCAATTCTTTTTAATTAACCATAATTAATACTGCCCTTCAACCTAATTATTGCTATTTTAATTCTATCCATAAATTAAAAGGAGATCCCTATGATAGAAAATCTTCGCGGAATACAGGAAACAGTTAATTTTAAAACCAATACCAACATACGTCTCTATTCAAATGAAGATTATGAAGAATATCCTTTGCATTGGCATGCTCCACTTGAGATTATTATGCCCCTCAAAAATAAGTACCGGGTTACCTGCTGTAAGACGTTATATACATTACGGGAAGGGGATATTCTTGTCATTAATCCAGGAATTGTACATGGTATGGAAGCAGATGCCGGTATGCGGCTTATTTTTCAGGCAGACTTCACCTTGCTCCATGGCATAAAAGAATTGGAAGCAACCCTCTCCTTCATATCTCCTGTCCTTCTGATCACTGCAGAAGATGCTCCGGAAGCTCATGA
This sequence comes from Mobilitalea sp., assembly GCA_047606065.1. Taxonomy (GTDB): domain Bacteria; phylum Bacillota; class Clostridia; order Lachnospirales; family Lachnospiraceae; genus Mobilitalea. Next base: position 34,848 of record JASGEU010000117.1, on the reverse strand, counting down.
ACAAATACAAAAACTCATTTTAGCCATTTCGGATGAATATTTTGCAGATGCTCCTTTAAGTGAAGCCTCCATTTATTCAAAACTAATTGAAATTTTTGTCTTGATTGGAAGAAGCTATTCTCCAAATGCAAAAAACTTTAACAGTAATGCCAGCAAACAACGGGAATATACAGAACGTTTTTTATACATATGTAATTACATTAATGAACATTGCAGCGAAGATTTGGCTTTAGATGTGATTGCCGATTTATCCGGCTTTAGTAAATATCACTTTAGCCGGCTGTTTAAACAATTTACAAATGTATCCTTTTATAAATATTTGAATAAAAAGAGAATTGAAAGTGCTGAAAAACTATTGATGGACAAAGAACTAACCATCACAGAAGTGGCTCTTCGCTGTGGTTTTAGCAGTTTGTCGGCTTTTATACGTATGTTCAAACTGATAAAGGACTGTACTCCAACAGAATTTAAAACAATGTATACCTTATAAACAAGTTCCTGACAAGTCGTCCCACTTGTCAGGAACTGAAAATATTAAGCGTATCGTCCATTACGAACAATACGCTTGATATTAAACCACAACCTGTCTTTGAAATTAGTACAATACAAGAGATAACCTGGCCTGCCCTGTGGTAATTGGATATGGTGACTCAAGTTCGAGTGAAACCATTACCTCTTCCTTAAATTCATCTGTGGTAAATAGGATATCGCCTGATGTGAAGCTAAGTGGAAAATACGTATAGGACGACAACGGTGGGTAATAGGAAAATAGCTCTGTTTTTTCCTGCTGTGAACTTAAGATTAATTTTATTGCTACATCTCTAATCGAACAATTTCTGCCAGTATTTTTACTGCTTCTGCTTCCCCCGTAATTTATGGAACAATTTTGCCCCTTAATATCAATGTCATGAAAATTGATAGTGAAACAAAGATTATAGCACTTACATGGATCTAGCCATATATTATAGTCGTCATACTTTATACAACATTCTTTTATAAAGTTAGGTTGCCAAGGAAAAGTTTTACCACACTCCCAGATATAAGGTTTCTCTGCTTCTGAAAAAGAAGCTTTGCAAATGATTGATTGACCCTGGGGTCCCGTTGGCCCTTTCGGACCTGTTGCTCCGGTTGGACCACGTTCGCCTGTCGTTCCTTTTTCACCTTTTGGACCTGTTGCTCCTGCCGCTCCAGTTGCTCCTTTGGCTCCAGTTGCCCCTGTAGGTCCTTCTAGTCCTCTTTCGCCCGTCGTTCCTTTTTCACCTTTTGGACCTGTTGCCCCTGTTGCTCCGGTTGCTCCTTTGGCTCCAGTTGCTCCTGTAGGTCCTTCTGGTCCTCTTTCGCCCGTCGTTCCTCTTTCACCTTTTGGACCTGTTGCCCCTGTTGCTCCTCTTTTACCCGGCGGGCCTGTTGGTCCTTTGCATCCGGGTGGCCCCGGCGGGCCGGTAGGTCCTATATCAGATTCCATTATTTCAAGTACCTTCTCCATTTTATTCTTAAGAAACACCTGACTCTGCATTAAAACATCAAGCAGTGATTCCACGCTTTTATTTACACATAAAATATCATCTACGGTTGCTGCAGAACCTGTTTTATTAACCAAATCATTTAATACATATTGTATCTTTTCGCCTTCTGCGTTAATGATATGACTTATTCCAAGTTCCTCCATAGCGATAGATGCCAAAATCATTGTAAGTGCTTTCTCACGTGTGATTTCAGGACTAATGATTGGAAAATTAGGAATGGACACGTTATTTACTCCTTTTTGATAATTATTATGTTTTTTTCATCTTCTCTTCAAAGTACTTTTGATTAGATAAGGCCGATGAGGAATCCGGCTTCATTTCCAACGCCAATTGATTATAGAGCATTGCTTTTTGATATTCACCCAGCCTGTCATAGCATACAGCACACTCAATAAGTGGAATATATCCCCAACAATCCGGTTGTAGAAACCCCCAGTTACCCACTGGTTTCTCTAACGATAATATAAAATTAAACCAAAATGCAGCTTTTTTATAATCACCAGCATTCTGATAATAGTAACCTATTTGGCAGCAAATTTCTCCTCTGGGTGTGTCATAAATAAAGCTTTTATAGAGTGCCTCCAGTGCTTTTTTAGGTTGTTCCAGTAACAGACAGCATTTTCCTATTTCACTGCAAGCATTAATATTATCCTCAACCCAGCCTGCCCCCTGATCTAAAAACTTAGTAAACTGCTCTACCGCTTCTTTATAATACCCGTGATCCTTTAGTTCTCTCGCATAGTAATAGTTTCCTCTAGGTGATAGTGTATTCCCTGCCTTAATCAGCTTCTCATAGATTCTTAAATTTCTATCTGACAGCGTATTGGATGCATTGGGCTTCGCATGTGTAATTGTAATATCGCTATTAATAATTTTACCAGAGATTTGCAGATACTCATGAACAGGCTCCATCCATTGACAATTCTTTTCTCTCTTACTTAATCGCTCTCTATAATAAGAAAATATTACATTCCCTTTGGAATCTAATCCTGTTGCGTATTTCATCATTACTACGTCAATATCCTTACTTAATGATTTCTTCAATTCAAGTAATTTAATATTATCCTCTGGAAGAAGAATGTCATCTGCATCCAGCCACATAATATAGTCCATTGTAGCAAAACTAAATGCGTGGTTTCTGGCAGCAGCAAAATTCTCTATCCATTTAAAATCATAAATTTTATCCGTATATTTTAAACACAGCTCTTTTGTTCGATCTGTTGAGCCGGTATCAACAATAATGATTTCATCCATAATGTTTCGAACTGAATTAAGACATCGCTCAATGGTCTTTTCTTCATTTTTTACTATCATAGCCAAACTGATTGTTATCATTTATTCACCCTGTATTTTGATTATGTCCAGGATATTCTAATAAAAATATTAGTGTAAAGATTTAACTCTATCCCAGATAAACGTTTCATATTATCTTATGTATCAAAATGTCACTCTGTGTCAAAATTGCACTTTTTTTGTGCAGTAACCCTTTCGACAAAGTTACATAATATATTATTAAGTTACAAAAATTTTAGGATATGAGACCGTATGAATTCAATTAGTTTATGTATGATAGTCAAAAACGAAGAGAAAAACCTAGAACGCTGTCTAAATAGCGCAGAAAAACTTGTAGATGAAATAATAATTGTAGATACCGGCTCAATTGATCAGACCAAAGCAATTTGTGAGTCCTTTCATGCTAAAATCTATGATTATGAATGGACGGATAATTTTAGTGATGCCAGAAATTATTGCATTAGTAAGGCTACAACTGATTGGATACTATGGCTTGATGCCGATGAACAACTTTTAATAGATGATATTGACACCGTAAAAGAAATGTTATCTGACAATGAAACTGCTCTTTATTCCTTACAGTTACAGCATTTAAACAGGGGTGAACAGGATGATTTTGAAGAGTATTACATTTCGTATCACTATAGATTATTTAGAAATAACTGTGGTTACAAGTTTCAGGGCTCCATCCACGAATATATCGCATTAGAGGATAATAGAGACCTTGGAAAAACTAAAATCATAAACACCATAACCATTAAACATTATGGTTACGGAGAAGAAGATGCTTTAGAGAAATCAGTACGCAATCTCAAACTGCTATTGAATGAAAAAACAAGAAATAGTGATAATCCATGGCTAGATTATCATATCGCCGCTGAATTATATCGATTAAAAGATATTAACAGGTCTTATTCCTTTGTGAATAATGCTATATCAATGTTTGTAACCCAAAACCTTGTTCCGCCGCCACTTGTATATAAACTCAAGTATGAGATTATTACCAATTACTGCAACACGGATAGTGCAGTAATTGCAATTGAAAAAGCAATTGAACTATATCCGGATTATGTGGAGCTTTATTTTTACAAAGGAAGTATGCAGTATCAACAAAAAAAATATGAGGAGGCAATTAAGTCATTCCAAAAATGTCTTGTACTAGGTGAGTTCAATCCAAATTACCTTATATTGTCTGGAAATGGTAGTTATAAACCCTACTATTATATTGGGCTCTGTTATGAAGAAACAGACAAAACATTGCACGCAATTGAGGCTTTCACACAGTCATTACTAATTAATCCAAAGTTTAAGCCCTCTTTAGACCGACTGGATTTAATTCGTGATAAGATGCTTTTATCTTAAATACAACAAATCAGAAAGGAATATAAAATTTATGTCACAACCTAGTTTCCCGCTCATAAGTCCTGCACTAACCCGTGAAGATGCAATTAACCAGATATTATCTTCCATTGCAATGGAAGAGCTTGGTTTAAGCCACATCTTAAATACAGAAGGTGAAAAACTCCAATATTTACTAGGAACACTTCCAGGAATTCCTGGCCCAGGTGCTACAATTGAAGAAATTCTGGCCGCAAATGAAAGTGTTCGTTCCATGATAGAAACGATTTCACAAAACCAATTGTTTTATAAGAATAAAATGGCCAGCGCATTAGCTTCCTCTGAAATGGCTGGCCCTACTGGTGCGACCGGCCCTACTGGTCCCGCTGGTGCCGCTGGCGGTCCTACCGGTGCAACTGGTCCCACCGGTCCCACTGGCCCTACTGGCGCTATTGGTGTTACTGGCGCGGCTGGTGATACCGGTCCTGCTGGTGCAACCGGTCCTACTGGTGCTACTGGTCCTGCTGGTGCTGCCGGTGCTGCTGGTGCTGCTGGTGCCACGGGTCCCACTGGTCCTACTGGTGCTACTGGTATAACTGGCGCTACTGGTGCTACTGGTCCTCTTGGTCCCACTGGCCCTACTGGTGCTACTGGTGCCACCGGCGCTACTGGCGCTACTGGTGCCACTGGTGCTACTGGTGCTACTGGCGGTACTGGCCCTACTGGTGCCACTGGTCCTACTGGTACCAACGTTACAGCTACCGCTGCATTTGCAGCAAATACCACTGGTGCATCAATAACAGTTGCCCTCGCCGGTACTCTTGTTCCCCTTCCAAGCAGTCAGGTATTACCTGGCGATATTACTGTAAACGGTACCAATGATACCTTTACGTTAGCTACAGCAGGAAGATACCGTATTTCCTATCATGTAAATACCTCCGCATCATTGCTTATGGGCTCAAGAATTCTGCTTAATGCTGCGCCAGTTACACAATCAACAATTACACCTGTAATTTCCTTATCCAGTTTCTCCAATGAAATATTAATCGATGTTACGGCTGGAAGTACAGTATCAGTGCAACTATTCGGTTTAGGTGGCGCTGCAGTATTATTACCTTCTTCTGCAGGTGCGTCACTTCTAATTGTTCGACTAAGTTAGGAGGTCCCTTATGTCAATGCCTAATTTTCCTGTAATAAGCCCTTCTCTAACACGAGCAGATTCTATTAATCAGGTATTATCCTCCATAGCTTATGAAGAGCTTGGTATGTGCCATATCATTAATAGTGAGGGTGAGAAACTACAATATGTCCTTGGAACACTCCCTGGATTACCGGGAGGACCCGCTACCTATGAAGATGTAATCAATATAAACACAAGCGTACAAGATACTCTTAATAGTGCTTTAGAAAATCAAATGTTATTAAATGCAAAAATGTCACTCGCTTTATCCTCACCTGTAATACTTGGTGCCACTGGCCCTACTGGTCCAACTGGTCCAACTGGTTCTGACACAGGTGCCACCGGTGCTACCGGCCCTACTGGTCCCACTGGAGCAGATGGTTCTGCTGGCCCTACCGGTACCATTGGTGCTGCCGGAGTTGTTGGCGCTGCTGGATCTACCGGAACCACTGGTGTTACTGGTCCCACCGGGGCTACCGGGGCTGCTGGCAGTACTGGTTCAGCTGGGATAACTGGTGCCATCGGATTAACTGGTGCCATTGGTGCTGCCGGACCTTCCGGACCTACTGGTGCAGATGGACCTTCTGGTGATACTGGACCTACTGGTGCCATTGGTGATACTGGTCCCACTGGGGCTACCGGACCTACCGGGGCGACTGGACCTACCGGAGCTTTAGGACCAAATCCTTCGGCAACCGCTGGTTTTGCAGCAAATACAACTGGTGCTGCAATCACCGTATTGGTGACTGGAACCCTTATAGCCCTTCCCAGCACACAGTTATTATCCCCAGATATTACTGTAAATGGTGCTAATACAATTTTTACTGTTAACACCTTTGGAACCTATCGTATTTCCTACTCGATTAACACAACCTTATCCCTACTCATGGGTTCCAGACTTCTGATAAACGGAGTGGCAAACACCGCTTCTACGATTAACCCTGTCTTATCCACCTCTAGTTACAGCAATGAAATTGAGCTTAACCTTGGTGTAGGTACTACAATTTCACTTCAAATGTTTACCAGCTTATTAGGTATCGCTACTTTACTCAGTGGTGGTGCTGGTGCAACATTGATGATAATTCGATTAAGTTAATATTTGATTTTATATTAATACCAATTGGCGTTAGTAAAACAGAATGCTTAAAGAAAGATAGTTATCCTAAGAAGTTTAGCCTTGGTATAACTATCTTTCTTGTATTTATAAATTATGCCACTGGAAAAACCCATTATTATAAGGTATGATAGCTTCAAGATAATAATATTTGCAACTTATGTCAGGTAATTATCCTTACAGCCTGCTATACTAAGAAGGGAGTGAAGAATAATGTCTGTTCAAACAATAGAAACTATGGCTAAATGGGTTGAAAATAATATAAAAGATAACCCCACACTGATAGAGATGTCCTCGTATGTTGGTTATTCTCCATTTTATTGTTCTTCCAAGTTTCGAGAGCATATGGGCTTAACCTACAAGCAGTTTCTTGCCAGATGCAGATTAAAAGCAGCTACCAGTGATCTTTGCAATACCGATGATAAAATTATAGATATTGCATTGCGCTATGGATACTCTTCAGCAGAATCTTTGACAAGGGCTTTTGTTACCGTATTTCAATGCTCTCCTCGTGAGTACCGAAAAATGATAAAAGAGGTTTCCTTACAAAATAGCCACGAAATAGCTCTTCCTCCAAATCAATACTCATAAGGAGAAGTTTATGTCCCAAAAATATAATAGAAATGATCCCTGCTGGTGTGGCAGTGGGGAAAAATATAAGAAATGCCATTTAGAGCTTGAGGAAAAGATAGCAAGTTATCGCCTAAAAGGATATAAAGTCCTCCAGCGTAAACTACTTAAAACCAGGCAGCAGATTGAGGGTATAAGAGAAAGCAGTAAGCGAAATATTGAATTACTGGATTTCATCGGGAATTATGCGGTAGACGGAGTAACAACGGGAGAACTTGATCGATTAATTTCTCAAAGAACCAGGGAGCTTGGAGGTATTCCAGCACCCCTTGGCTATAACGGATACCCTAAAAGCTCTTGCATTTCAATTAATGAGGTGGTGTGTCATGGCATCCCCTCTGACAAAGTATTTTTACGAAGTGGAGATATTGTAAATATTGATTTATCCACCATATACAACGGTTACTTTTCCGATTCTTCCCGCATGTTCTGCATCGGAGAGGTGTCAGAGGAAAAGAGACAGCTTGTTCAGGTAGCCAAAGAATGCATGGAGGCAGGCATTGAGCAGGTAAAGCCCTGGGGCTTCCTTGGTGATGTGGGTCATGCAGTCAATACGCATGCTATAAAAAATGGCTACACTGTAGTCCGGGAAATTGGTGGCCATGGGATTGGTCTTGAATTTCATGAAGATCCCTGGGTAGGCTATGTGACAAAACCAGGCACTGGGATGTTACTGGTTCCTGGTCTCGTTTTCACTGTTGAACCGATGATTAACATGGGTGAAGCAGAAATATTTACGGATGAAGAAGATGACTGGACGGTATCTACCGCTGATGGGAAACCTTCCGCACAATGGGAAAAAACTGTTCTCGTAACAGAAAACGGGTATGAAATTCTAACCTACTAAGCAATTCTGGAATCTTTACTATAGTTATTCACTGGAATCAATTCTAATGGATAACTATTTGCAGCAACTGCTTTTTCGATTAAGGTGAGCGTACCTTTTCTGCAAGTTGCATAAATAAGAAATGCCGGTTCCTAGGAATCAGCATTTCTTATCATGAGAGCGCTATAAATTGACTTTTCGATACTTGCAAGTTCTGAACTTACCCTCAATCCAAAATGTTGCCTCTAATGTTGTAAATTTGAGTAACCGGAATTTTGGATCTGCAATGCCCTTACTAAAAAATCGTCGGTCAGATTCTAACCAAAGCTTTTCTTTTAAGATCTCATCCTCCACAAACTCAACCTCACCAATCAAAGTAACACTATCTGCTCCTTTAAAATAACAAACAGAAGCCTTGGTGTTATTTTCGAAATGAGTTGCTTTCCCCTGAAGCTGGGAACGTTTGGAGGTAATAAAATACACTTCATGAAATCCATTGTCACCTGCTTTTGTCATTATACAGGTTCTAGGATAACCATTCTCGTTAATAGAGGACAAGGTTGCAGTCTGAACCTCCTTGAGAAGTAAATCTGCTTTGTTTTCTATTTCTGCTATTCTCTCTTTTTGAATCTCAGATGCTTTCATAAACCACACCTCGTTTTCTCATTTTTAATTGGAATCAACCATTAGGGTGAACCTCATTCCTTATAAATAATTATAAAGTACGACACGACGTCAAAGTCAAGCTCAAAGAAAAATAAGTTCAGCAACCGCTTTTTGGATTAAGGTATGGCATATGATCCTGCTTCTTATTTTAAAGTATCAGCTGAACTGCACTCCACGCCAGTACAAGAGCCATGACCGCATTCATCAATCGATAATGCTTTACATACTGCTTTTGAAGAAAATGACCAGCCAGTGCCCAGGTAATACAACCAGAGATGCCAATTAAGGTATTGCATACCACACTGGTACCAAGGAGTAATTTTGAACTGGTATAAGGAAGAACATAACCTGTATAGATCGTAATGGCATATAGAATAATCTTTACATTCATGAACTGCAATAAAAAACTTCTCCAGAAATCACTGCTTGTATTATCCGTACTTTCAAAGGATTTACTTCTTAGAATATGAATTGCCAGCCAAAGGATATAGGCAGCCCCAATGTACTTCATGACAAAGGTAACCTGTGGTAAAACTTTAGAAAGCTCCAGACACACAACGGCAGTGATACCCATAACCAGTAAAAATCCCGCTGCAATCCCTAAAAGTGTCGTCTTTCCCTTTCGAAGTCCTCCTCTGCTAACTGAATTCAACGATAAAATGTTATTAGGTCCCGGAGTATAAGCGTTTATAAACGCATAGGGCAGATACGCTAGAATAATGTTCATATGTACTTGTTCTCTCCTTATTTTTCTTATATAATACTAATAAATAATAGTTAAATCTAATCGAAACTTTTAATAGTATTCTTCATTTATATTGAACTATTGGATCTATAAGGAGAACGCATGGAACTTAAATACCTTCAAACCTTTAAAGTAATTGTTTCAGAAGGCAGCTTTACAAAAGCTGCTGATAAATTAAATTATACACAGTCCACCATAACCTTTCAGATGAAACAACTGGAACAGGAACTTTCTGTGAAGATTTTTGAGAAGATAGGTAGAAATATGATTTTGACAAAGGCTGGTCAAGAATTAATTCCTTACGTTGATGGGGTATTGGATTCTATGAACCGATTGTCTGGTTTTAGTGAAAATTTATATGATTTAAAAGGAGAAATTCAGATCGATATAGCAGAAACTTTATTATGCTATAAGATGGCTCCAGTTCTGAAGGAATTCCATCAGCTGGCACCGCAGGCAAAATTGTACCTGCGTTCAACAAATTGTTATGAAATTTTAGAAAAAATAAAAACAGGGAAAATAGACTTAGGTGTCTTTTACTTAAATGTATCGAACTCAGATGAATTTATGCAAACCTATCCCATTGGTGAATGCACCATGGATTTGGTGGCATCACCAAAAATTCAAGAAGAATTCCCTGACTTCATTACTCCTGGTCAAAGCTTTAATCTGCCCTTCATTATTGATGAACCAGACTGTATTTTCCGGCAAAAATTTGAGGACTACATCCGTTCCCGTAATATTTCACTCGCTCACACGATTGAGCTATGGAGTATCCCAACCATTAAAAATCTAGTTAAGAACGATGTGGGAATCACTTATCTTCCTTCCTTTACCGTTGAAAATGAATTGGCAACTGGTGAGCTTCGCAAAATAAATATATTAGATGACGACCAGAAATTAACTGCGGTTTGTGCCCATCATAAGAATAAATGGGTGAGTCCACTTATGCAGCTATTTATTCACTTATTGACAAGTAATAAGATACTTTAATATTTCAAAAAAAATTATTCTTAGTTATATAAAAATCGCCATGAAATCTGTATAGCTTATCAACAGATTTCATGGCAAACAATGCTGCTATACCATTGGTATTTTTTCCTCTATAATAATCTTCTCCTGTTTATCGTAGTAACTACAGGTCATTTTATCTAAATCCGAAACCCATTTATAAACACCGGTCTTAGCAATTTCAATACAAAAGGTCGGAAAATCTGTTTCCCCTTTTTGATTTCGCTTTAAGGCTGTAAGTGCTGTTTCATAATCTGCATGATCCGCAATCATAAAGTCCACCGCCAATCCTTTTCCATACAGACTTTCACCTTCCTTGTTTATATAAGATACCACGCCTGTTTCTAAATTAAAAATATTTGTTACCATACCCATCTCTTTAAATTCTCTTATTAACTTTGGAAAATCCGGACCAGTGTACAAGCTATGAGCCTTGTTTATAGCTTCTAGTGTAAATTCCATACTAGTATCTCCTTTCTAAACATTAGGTTGTCCACTAATTATATCCCATCTCTTTATTATTGCAAATTGCATTTTAGCATAAGGATTTCTTGTTTATGACCCTCGTCGTCAAGAGGCGTCTCAAGGTAGAAAGGAAGCTTGCAAAGCTGCGGGTGCCTCATAATCCGTAAGGTAGCCTCCAAACCGATTTGCCCCTCTCCAATTGGAGCATGATTGTCCTTTCTAGAGTTAAATCCGTTTTTACTATCATTTAAATGTACGGCTTTTAATCTTTTGATACCAATTATCTTATCAAATTCATAAAGTACATCATCTAAATGATTTACTATATCGTACCCGGAAGAAAACATATGGCATAAGTCCATGCAAACACCGACTTTTGAATCGTAAACAATGCCATCAATGATTTGGCGAAGCTGTTCAAAGCAACTTCCAATTTCGCTGCCTTTTCCCGACATAGTTTCTAATAGAACCGTGATACCTTGATCCTCAGTTATGGCTTCATTCAAACCAATAATTATTTGGCTGATTCCTTCCGCCTTTCCTTCACCCAAATGATTTCCCGGATGAAGGTTATAATATTCAATTCCAAGATCCTCCATCCGAATTATATCATCTTTTACTACATCCCTTGAGAACATCCGCAGACTTTCGTTTGTACTTGCCAAGTTAATTGTATAAGGAGCATGCGCCATAATTGGACCTAATCTATATTCTTTCCTCAGCTTTTGAAATTGTTCTATATCCTTCTCAAGATATACTTTGGCTTTACTTCCACGTGGATTACGACTGAAAAACTGAAAAGTACTCCCGCCCAATTCATATACCGTTTTAGCAGCATAGGTAAAGCCCTTTGCTATGGTAAAATGAACACCTATATTCTGCAAATGATCTTGTGTAGTCCCTATCTGAATATTGTCGTTACTAAAATTCATGGACATACTTAAAATTCCTTCTTTCGTGTTAGTTATAATTGTTTTAGTTTATTATTCTTAGAATAGTATGTTTAAATGCAAATATCAATTATTTTAGATTTTCTTTTAATTATTACGGATTACCTCTTAAACTTTCATATACTCCATAGATATCTAAAATACCATATCCCCATTCCCTACTTGGATAGGATTTACCCGTATCTCTTCTTGCACCACGTATCAGCAGATTTTTAACATCTGTCCCATCCATGTGACTGACATTTCCTCTGATCTTACCCCATTCCAGTAACATTGCTGCTATCCCGGCGGTATGAGCCGCTGAAACACTGGTACCCGACATCGTTACATAGCCATTCCCAGGTGCTGGTCCCACCAGGTTCACCCCTGGAGCCGCTATATCCGGAGCAATGCAACCTAGTCTGGTAGGTCCTCTACTGCAATTCAAGTAAAGATTGTCATTTGAATTATCATATGCCGCTACAACGATAGGAATTGTTACGTTTCCTGGTGAAGTTAAGGTCATATTTGGTGATGATTTAATAAAATATGTTTCTTTACCAACAAAGCCATCAATGGGAAGCCATATATTATAATGCAAATCCAGAGTTTTATTTATTTTATGAATTTTAATTTGCCAGATTCCTTCTGTGGGCTGCTTAAGTTTAACGATAACCAGTTGCGCCCCGGATCTGGATCCAACTAATTGAAAATAAATACTGACAACCGTTTTTTCGAATATAAAACCCGTTTCTCTCCTCTCATTTAATCGCGGTACCACAGCAGGTATCACCTCTCCTCCAGGTGACATCATTTCAATAGAGAAGGTATTGGGATTGTCTCCCCATAATTCCAAATAAAGTCCGGATTCATTGGGACCCACATTCAATTCAACCGTCTCATTGTCTATTCCAATTCCTAAGCTTCCTTCATAATGGTGTCTGCTAATCCCCTCATTACCAGCTGCAATAGCTACCGAAATACCCTCTTTTTGTACTACGGAAGCTAAATAACGGCTTAAAGCACCAACCTCATCATGAGCTCCCTGGGAGGTTCCAAGACCAATGCATATGGATAATGGACGATCTAATTTCTCCGCAACGTCTATTAAATACTTTACTCCCAGCATAACATCATTTTCCTGATAACAAATAGCATCCTGGGTCACCATATAGAAATCTCTTTGTCTATTTTTAGCGGGCTTAAGCTTAACAACAATAAGCTCTGCATCAGGCACAACGCCTGAGAATTCATTCTCCCGATCTTCCTTGCCCGCTGCAACACCTGCAAGAAAAGTTCCATGCCCAATGTCATCGGTACTTGGAACAATTGATTTAGGATCACTGTTTTGAAGAGCTGAATTAATTTGTTCTTTGGTATATTCTGTACCAAAGAAAAATCCTTCCGGTGGTGCATCACTTTGTACGGATTGATCCCAAATAGAAATTACTTTAGTAGTTCCATCCTCATTTAAAAAGGCTTTATGAGTATAATCGATACCTGTATCGACAATTCCTATTAAAGTCCCCTGCCCTCTCAAATCCATGTCAGATACATTATTTAACCTTATAACACCAGAATCCTCTATGCTGCTCACATCCAGTAAACCGAGCAATCGTGCAAACACTTTATACCCATACGCATCCAAGGGTCTCTCCGGTACCAAATGCTGCGGAAGGTATACCGATGCAAAGGTTGGGTCAATCCGAATGTAGCAAATTTCACTTTTAGCCAGCTCTTCTATAGGATCTAGTTCATAGTCCGCAATAAAATCAGCATAATCCTCACTAATAATATTATCACCACAGTTATTATTCATGATTTCGTCTCCTACAAAGACATAGTTAACATAGTATATGTTCCTGCTGATTTATAAATTCTTTGATTTGTACTGCAGGTAAGCCGAAATAAAAGCATAACTCCATAGACTGTTACAAATACGAGTATACAACTCCAACCATGTCCACATAACAGAGTTATATCGGGTAGGAGGCTAACCATTAGTTGATTAGCCGACCTCCCACACCACACGTACGTACCGTTCGGTATACGGCGGTTCTTTAGTTTTCACAGATTTTCAGATAATAGCCAGACATGGAGATATATCCTAGTTTGGCTATTATTTTATTTGTCAGTACACAGCTTAGCATTTTCGCTGCTCTCCAATAGCCCTTACGGCAGTTTGCCATCTTGTGTACTTGCCATTCGGGAAGTTTTAACGCTTTTAGCATACGATACCTTGTTCTAACTTTCTTCCATTGTTTCCAATAGACAGTTCTGATTCTTCTCCGTAGCCATTCGTCTATTTCTCCCATTAATCTCTTCATATCAGCCATGCTAAAGTAGTTAATCCACCCTCTTACATACTCTGCGAGCTTCTGTCTGCGGTAATCGTTACCCCATCCGTTATTCTTGTTGGTCATCACACGAAGTTTATCCTTCATTTTCTTTACTGACTTTGGGTGTACCCGGAGTTTGCATTTCTCTCTGCATCTGTAAAATGCGTACCCGAGGTACTTTATCTTGCTGATATGCGCGATACTTGTTTTGGCTCGATTTACTTTTAAGAATAGCTTCCCCTCAATGTAAGGCACGATATTATCCATGGTTCGTCCTGCACTTTTCCTGCTCCTGCAGAATATGATACAATCATCTGCAAATCTTACGAATTTGTGTCCTCTATCTTCCAGTTCTTTATCCAGTTCGTTCAGCATTATATTCCCCAAAAGTGGACTCAAAGGTCCACCTTGCGGCACGCCTTCTACTGTTCTCTCAAAGAATCCATCACCAGCAACTCCTGCGTTAAGATATTTGTGTATCAGCGATATTAGCTTACCGTCTTTAATTGTGCGTGATAGTACTTCTATCAGCTTACTATGGTTCACTGTGTCAAAGAATTTCTCTAAGTCCATGCTTACCACATACACATATCCCTCTTCTACATAGCTCCTGCATCTTTTCAAGGCATCATGCTGTCCTCTGTTCGGTCTGAATCCGTAACTGCTGTCCGAGAACTGTTCTTCGTATACTGGTGTCAGTTCTTGTGCAATCGCTTGTTGAACAACTCGGTCTACCACTGTTGGTATTCCTAGCTTTCTAACCTTGCCTTTTTCTTCTTTGGGTATCTCTACCCTGCGGACTGGGTTTGGTTTGTATTTTCCCAATTTAATCTGTTGGATAAGTTCGTCTTGGTTTTCTCTTAGGAAGGGTAGAAGATTATCTACCTGCATACCGTCGATTCCGCCTGCTCCCTTGTTTGATTTCACTTTCTTATATGCCTTGTTAAGGTTATCTTTCCGTAAAATCAGTTCCATTAGATTGTCCGTCCAAATGTCTGTGATGATGTCGTTGTTTTCAGCAATCCTTTGATGGGCGAACACTTCTGCATACTCTTTCTGTTCCGCAGATACCATTTGCCGATAGTCTTCCATATGAAGTTGTCTGTTCTTAAATCCATCTTTAGTTACATTCATTTACTCACATCTCCTAATGTTCAGTCCTTTCCACCATGCCTTAAGTCACGGTGGTACTACGACCTCTGCTGACTTCTCATGACAAATCTTGTTTCAACCATAACCGCAAATGTTTTATTGCACTGATTATGTCCATGAGATCTCCCCAGGTACTCACACGCTCTTTCCCTCTTATACTTGTTCCATAAATACTAACTACATTTCTGTGCAGTTATGGGATTTTGGTTTGTATAGCAACCTAATCCATGCAGTTAGCCTCAGATGTAACAAGCCAGAGTTTTGCCTAATCCTTTCTTCAGATTCCTCGTCACCGAGGACACCCTTGGCTTCGGCTGTATCCTTCCCACTGCCGGGTGGATTGGGGACTTTCACCCGTTAGAACGTGTGCCCACTGGGCACACTATTAATAGAGCAGAGTATAAATCATATACTCTGCTCCGTAGGTTATGTAGACTAATTTATTAACTCAATTATATGATCGTCACTGACTCTTTTTTGTATCCCCTTATTCAGAGTAATTAATAAAGTCTTTCTCCTCTAACTCATAATCCACCGAGGATTGTAATTCACCAAGTTGATTCTGCCAGGCGTCAACATTAACACGTACCTTTTGAAATCCAAGTTTTTCATAAACATGTTGTGCTCTAGGATTATTTAGGTTGGTATCTAGGATTATCTTTTTATAACCCAAATTCTCAAACAGTGCATTAATTAACATCGAAAGAAACTTTGTTCCAAGACCCTTTTCCTGCTTTGATAAATCGCAAATCTTAATACCTATCTCCGCTATTTCATTACCCATGTTTCTATAATTCATTTCTCCTATGGGTAATTCATCTGCTTCAATAATTAGTAATCTATGAATTTCATCCTTATCAGTTAAAAGAAGTTGAATAATCTCCTCCACTGAAGTACCAAGTCCATTGGGAAAGCCTGCATGGGCCATAAGCTTACCATCATTCCACCATTTGCATAAAATAGAAGCATCTGCTGGAGCTGCATTTCTAATTGTTAAATTATCATATTTTATAAACATTAACCATCCTCCATTTTTCAGAGGGTTAATTTATAGTCACCCTCCTAAAGCTTGCTAAGATAACTACTGCATTATTTCTCATATGAAATCACCCTTTCACAATTATTTATAATTATGAATGCTAAGAAGAAGTCTTATACATTATAATTCTTTATACTCGGATAACCGCCCATCCACAATGTGATATATAATATCCGCCTTTTTCATTACAAAGATATCATGCGTTACCACGACAACACATTTCCCTTCCTCATGGGCAAGTTTTGTCAGAAGGTCGATAATCATCCCGCTATTCTCACTATCCAAACTGCCGGTTGGTTCGTCAGCCAAAATTAACTGCCGGTTCATTGTTAATGCCCTGGCAATTGCCACACGCTGCTGTTCACCGCCACTCATTTTCTGGGGAAATCGGTCATGTAACTTTTCCGGTAACGAAACCAGCCCTGCCAATTGCTTTGCATCTGCCATTGCCTGTTTCTTACTCACATGGCACAATTCCATTGGATACATAATATTTTCGAGAGCAGTAAGTAAGGGAAAAAGTCCAAAATCCTGATATACAACAGCAGCACATTGCCTTCTGTATTTATCAAGATCCATTTCTTTTGTAGCGGTGCCTTCGTAAGAAACCTGTCCGGACCCTGGAATATCAAGACCAGCCATTAGAGACAGCAATGTACTTTTACCGCTTCCGGACTTACCGATAATGGCATAGAATTTTCCCTGTTCAAAACTAACATTAACGTTATTTAAGACATTCTTTTTTTCTGAATTCGTGTTATAACTGTAACTAACATCCTTTAATTCTAATAATGTCATTTCTGCCCTCCATCAATCTTACACAGTGTAATTATTCACTTAGGATTTATTTGCTAAGTAATTATTTATCGATTTCTATCTGCCAAATCATTATTTATCTGCCTCAATTAAATAAGCTTTATTATTCTGCCGCCTTAAGTATCGACTGCACTGAACAACGATTAATCTGATTGATAGAAATAACTGCCCCAATCAACCAGCAAGCCACAAAAATTCCCGTTAAGGCAATTCCAAAAGTGTTATATCTCATGAACAGTAAAAGGGAAATTAGTGTTCCGGCAATACCTCCCACTACAACAAGTACTGATTGCTCCAAGAAAATATTCAGAGAAGAGATACCTTTAGAGGTTCCTTGCCCTCTCATTATCGCAATTTCCCTTTTTCTAAGTTGTATCAATATAAAGGGAATGAGTGCGGCTATCAGCACCACTATTAAATACAATGCAGGAAAGATACGTTCAATATATAGTACACGTTGGGACATAGCTGTTTTTGTAGTTAGATATTCTTTATCCTCTATTACGATGAAATTTCTAATCTCTCTAATCTTATTGATCTGAGAATAACCTTTACTAAATAGATAGTTTTTTAATTCTGGCAGTACTTCGCCACTAGTTAATCTAAAGTGAAAACTATCAAAAGAATAATATTGTAAAACATCCTCTTTGTCTTCACCAATGGCAAGTAAACTTGGTTGTAGATACAGTCCCAATTGACAATAAATATTATCTAATTTACCAGCCTTCACATAACTCCCAACAACACGAATACTATTTGGATATAAATTACCATACTCATCATATACCGATATCATAATAATATCACCCAGCTGAATACTTTTTTCCTCCATAAATGCTGTAGAAATGATACAACTTGGAACCTCCTCCAACTCTTTTCCAAATACCGAAAGGTCATATCCATCATAGAACTCAACCTGTACTGCTGAGCTATAATAGAATTCTGGGACTGTGGTCAAATTATTAGTGTAAACGATTCTTGGTCCCTGGAATAACTTGTAGAAAAATGTTTCTCGTTCAAAATCGTTAGCAGGTACATCAGATTCTGGAACATCTATTAGTTTTCCGGCAGAATTTAGTTTTCCTGAATAGATATAGTTAAAAAATTTTGTTACATTAACCTCGGAAAGATAACCAGAGGCAACGATATCCTTAACCATATTTCCTTCCACTCTAAGACCGTTGGTTTGCTTTCCGTCAATATCTGTAAGATATCCTTTAATATCCGGGCTATTATTAAGTTCTTCTAATTTCAAATCATATAGGTTCCTTGTGTATGTAAGCTGAAATAACAGGATAACGCCACAAGCAGTTACTACGATTGGAATAAAGGTTCGTATTTGCCCGCGTTTTATGGAAAGCCACATATATTTCCAAGGTCCGCCACGCAAAGAGGAGGAAATAACGCCACTTCGTAACCGTAGTCTTCTTCGTGTATGACTTCGTGACTTAATACTTAGGACTGTGAATAAAAAACAAGAGCAGATTGCTAATAAAAATACAATACCTCCGGCTATTAACAAGGTTTCCGTTCTTATCTTCGGTATAAATTCTACTGTTTTAACTGTTGATAATCCACTATTACTGTAGTTAAGGTCACTGACCGTATACTGGGAAACAATCTGTCGTACAAATTCCATGCACCGTTCAATAACTCCACTACTCACCAGGATACCTGTAACAACTGCTGCCAATGAAAGAAATCCTGAACTCGCAAGAAAGTAGATGAAAATATTACGCTTACCCGTTCCAAGTCTATGCATATTTGTAACGGTATCTCTTTGCCGATAAATAAACAAATATCCGAAAAGCAGTAATACAGCTACACAGACTAAAGCACAAACCCCTATGATAAGAACTGCTACCATAAAAACATCCTTTAGAGACTTTGTAGTACTTGCATATCCCTGATCGTAAACCGTCATACGAATACGCTCCTGCAAAAGCGGTGTTACTTCTTCTATAAACTTACTGGCTTTATCGTTATAGAGCTCTACTTGTGCTAAAGTATAAGTAAAATGATTGTCCGACAAATCAAATGCATCTGACTTAGGAATAAAAATATCCTGTCTGTATTCCTTTTGAAGGTTTGTTAATCCAACTACAGTAAATATATCGTTATAGGCAAATCCTGTTTTAAACCAATAACTACCCTTCTTTGCACTTCCACCTTGAATTGCCATAGAAAGATTAATTTGATCTCCTATTTTAACCTTTAAAACATCTGCCAATTCTTCAGACATTAAGCAAACTTTTGCTCCGGAACTATAATCCTGATCTATAAAACTTCTACCCTCCACAAGATACAAAGAACCCTGTTGAAATGGGAGCAAAGCGGCTAAATTACTCGTTGCATGAACGGTAACACTGTTGTTTATAATTGAATAAGTATTGGCAATATCTCGAAAATAACTGTCTTCTGCTATATGATATCCGTTGTCTTCTGCACTAACATCTTCAATCATCCCTTCCATTGATTCATTAAATCCTGCCAATGTTGCAGTTGAATTTAGAAAAGGAGATAGTTTTATGTATGTATAGGAGGATGCTCCAAGATAAAACTCACCATGCAGCACATAATATTTACCGATTTCTAATTCCATCCCCATGGTATTAAGATATACCATTTTCCCTTCGGTTTCTTTGAAGGAGTAAAGAGTTTCCTTAACCTCTCCCTTGTAAACATCTTCATTCTCATAATAAGAAGTAACATGTACAACAATAACTGCATTCTGCTTATAAAGCGGATCAAAATTTAATCTCTTGGTCCCCTCAATATATCCTAAAGCAACCGCTGTCGAATCCCATTGCTTTACAGCGGGATTTGAAGCAATACTCTCTGAATTAAATTCTTTATAGACTTCATCTAAATAAGGATTATATTCCGTCTCATCCGGATAATCTGCTCCCATGTATTCAAATACTGCTGTGGTAGTATAACTTTTATCGCACTCCTCCAGAAAATCATTAATTGTAACCATTAGACTGGTTCCAATACATAAGATAATTACCACCATGACAATGAGAAAGAAGAACAGAATTGATTTCTTCCAGGACCTGAAAATGTTTAATAAGCTATGCCTTAAAATCATAATATACTCCCTCACACCCATTCTGCTTTATTTACAATAATCAACCGTTAAAACTATTACATTAAAAATCCCCTTTAAAATATTACATAAATTGTAATAATTGTTAAAGGGGAAGTCAATATATATTAATAATTTAATTATATTTTAATCTATGTACTTCAAATAACTAACAAAAGTTTGTGTGCTTGCTTTTCCTGCCTGCTCTGACAAAGAAAGCACCAATTATTAAAAATGTAATTGCCCCTATACCATAGACATTTCCTAATGGAATTGTACCTGTCTTTGGAATATTTACTGGATTATCTATTCCGTCGAGCATATAATCTGTAATAACCTTAATTGCATCGTCTGAAATATCTTTATTAAGGTAGGTATCTGCAAGTATACTTCTTAATTGATTTGGCCAGTCATACGCCTCTCCGTTCATAGTCTCTACTAGAAACGTAATAACATTAACAGTTAAGCTATCCTTCATATTATCTCTGGCCATCCTTAGATATTCCATCGATTGTGTTGTTTCAAAATTAATATCATCCATTGCCAAGAGATATCCAATACAAAATTGCTGATCTCCGGATAAAGTTGCAACATCAATATCCTTGAGTTCTTTTCCATAGATATATTCACAATAAACTTCTGTATTATTCTTTCCATCAACGCTCCAGGAAAGTGCATTAATGATAGCCGCCTTAACATCAATTGGATTGCTCACATCCGCCAAGTACGCCGCCATATCTGCTGTGATAGTATTACGCTCACTGGCTTTCTTTACTATGTCAATATTATAATATGCTTTGCTAAACGGGGTAGAAGTAACCGGGGAATCTGCAAATGCAGTCTCTGTTACAAAAAACAAACCAATTATTACTGTAACTATTGCTATTAATTTCTTCATTTTAACCTCCCTTTCACGTTTAAAAAAATATGTTAAACCTGATAGAACAAATCTTATATCCTGCTAACAC
This sequence comes from Mobilitalea sp., assembly GCA_047606065.1. Lineage (GTDB taxonomy): Bacteria > Bacillota > Clostridia > Lachnospirales > Lachnospiraceae > Mobilitalea. The sequence continues at coordinate 13,723 of JASGEU010000117.1, read as the reverse complement.
CTTACAATGATTTAAAACAATTATAGAACAAATAAAATATTATTTCCACTTATTTGTTATTTTTGTAAATCCTATTCTTAGCATAAATTAATTACATCCATCCACTACTATTACATCTCCTTCATCGGAAGTCGGTGGTTGAAATTGGTCATAATAAAGGGAAGCCGTCTGCTCTGATAATATGATATCATTTTGATGTCTTCCATTTCTTTTACGAATTCTTTCCAATACAACTTCCTTAGGGGTTTGAATATGGTATATCTTGGGTTCTATATTATAATTTTTTAGCAATACGATATATTCGTTTCTCATTTGTTTAGACCAAAAGGAATAGTCAAGAACAATATCTATATTTTGCTCAATAAGTGAAATCAGTTTATCGTCAAGAAAGGTTTTAATATCTTTCCATATTTCTACCGGTAAGGGATGTACTTTGTAACCTCGTTGATAGGATTCTTCATCAAATGACAGTATCGTCATTCCGGTACTTTCAAATTTCTTAGCTAAAGTTGATTTACCTGACCCTGCCGGACCACACATCAGATAAACCTTACTTGAGGACATGTTAGTCATATAATTACCTCCTTGTGTACATGAGGTAATTATAGATTACAGATAGAATTTTTCAAGTACAAAAGTATCAAGAATTATAAATTGTCAATAACGCACATACTTCAGGTGTTGCTGCGATGCTTACGATTTTTTACGATTGGTATCCAAAGCTCCGTATTATCTTTATAATACTTCTCAATAATAGGACATCCTGGCGCTTGCTCATACTCTGAAGCAGGAAACCAATTCACATCATTATAATAAGCTTTCTACAGCCCTATGTAATCCCGTATTCCAAGGTCTTGACTCCACCATTTTAATACCTAACTTTTTGCAAGTATCTGCTTGCCAATCTCCGTAGGCAATACTGATATCCGCTCTATATTCTTGTAAGTCTCCACCTTCTCTGGCTAAATAATTCTGCACTATTTGATTTTTATCTGGCTCTCTCACGAAAATAGCTTTAATTTCTGGACTGTTAAATGATACAGTAAGTTCAGGATGAATAAAATCGCCTTCAATAATGATAGGCAGCTTATCTTCAATATGCCTGTTTGCAAGTTCAATTAATACAGGGCACATTTCTTTGCTTACATCAATCAGCCATTTCACATTGTTCTCAACTCCGATATTTCTCCAGTCAACACCTTCATCCCAATAATGTATTACAGGGTAATTCTCCTTTGTGGTAACTGTTTTTACAGCTAAGTGTATATCATCTTCCTCTATAACATTTACACCATAGAACTTAGCAATTTCATAAGCAAGGCTAGATTTACCTGTGCCCGATGGTCCACCGATAAACAATACAGTCCAATTTCTATCCTTATTCAAATAAGCATCCCCCAATCGTTATATCTTTGAGTCTTAAAAACTTATTAAAGTTTATTCTTCTCTTTAACATTATACCACCTTTACAAGTTCTTCGGCATCCTGATCTTTATTTTCCACATAGCAAAGGAGCTGCTACAAAACTTGTTAGTTTAGCAATAGCTCCTTTTAAACTATTTCTGTATTAATATTTTTTACGTCTAATTTTGTACTTCATACCAACTATTTTCTTCAAGTCCCAACTTTATTCTTCATAAACAATAGATATTTTATTTTTAAATTTATTTGTAATGCTATTATTCTGATCTCATAAATTGGCTATATAATTGTTCAAAGGTATCGTATTGTTCGACTTTCCTCCCTACCTGATTATATTCTTCCAGATATTCATCCATAGCCTCCAGAAATCTATCTTTGAATAATGTAAGATTATCAACATCAAAATATTGCATTAAATCAAACTTCTTTGTTCCTCTTGTGTCTGTCATTTCATCAAAATAGTTTTGAGCACCCATTGCTACATGATAAGCATAAGACTTGTCTTCTTGTATACTTTTAAAAACCTTATTCCGGCAGTTACACCATAATTCTTCATATGTTCCCCTAAGATTATCATAAGTCGGTACAGGTAGTTCAACAAGGTTCTTTTGCATAGTTTCATATAACCCCACCATACTTTTTAGCAAGTCATAGGAAGCATTACGGATTTCATCGATTGTTTTCGAATTAATCACATTCATATATTTTATAATAAAACTATCAGGTAAGTATTGATATTTGCCTATTTCCTCCAGATACCTCTTAACACCACGTCTGAAATAGGTATTATTCAAATTGGCAAGTGCATTTACCAGATTATATAATACTCCACAAGAAGCATACCTTACCGTACCCAAATCATCAGTTAGTAGTGTATTAGTATATTCTTGTTTTGCTCTATCTATATGCTTTTTTGCTCTTGTTATACATTCTCTCCCAATAGGTTTTGCCAAGGAATCGAGCGCTCTCTGTCTATACGTATTAAATCTCTCCATATATTCGGGTTTGGCACAATATAATATCTGTAAATCAACAAGGCAGGAAATACCCGGATTCTCCAGGTTAGCCTTAGCTTCAATGCTTTCCCATGGAGTACAGTATATATCGTATCCGACATCCTCAAGTATAAAGCATGTAGATAATTCCCATCCACGATCTGTGTTATTAATTATAATAAGGTCAAGATCGCTTTTTTCATGATAATCATCAGTACTAAAAGAACCAGTTAGCCCAATGATTGCTATATCATCAGGAAAATCTCTCTTAGCGCGTTCAATTACCATATTGATTAGTTTTTCATTTTTAGCCTTTAGCTTTTGTTTAATCATATCATCCATAATATTTCCCCTCTATCACTATCATAATAATCCAACATAACAAGATAATGCTTTGTTTATTATCATTATATAATTATATTAATATCAAAGATATTCCAACTTTAATTATAATTAGTCTATACCATGGAAAAGGGAGGTACTTGTATTAACAAAGTCCTCCCTTAAGTTAAGCTTTATAAACAATTTTACGTACTGTTTCATATGCCAATCCAAATTCCTGTGCTATTTGATTGATTCCTTAGTATATCTTACCAATTGATCATATTTATTTATATGATTTTCATTTATACAAGCTAATAAGATCCTTCACCAGTATTTCTCTATTTGTAAATTCAATTCTATTATTGTTTAAAAATCCATCCAATGATTGAATTGTTTTTTCAATAATAGAAATCTTCCATTTTTTATCAAAATCTATTTTTAAACTAATATAAACTTCATTTTTTAATGGTTCAAATACTATTGAACACAAAGTTGGAGCCTGAGAAGTTGTATCCTGAGAAGTTCTTTTTAAAACCTCAAAAGCTTCATTTATTCCAAAGCTATGAATATTATTACAGATATATTCATGAGCACAAATATATCTGTCAGCACCACATCCGTATATTTTATCATAATTTGCTTCCTGGAAATCTCCATTGGGGAAATTAGTCATAATAATAAAATCATTATTAATTTTACTTATTATATTTGTATCAATTCCATCTTCCAGAATAAATGCATCTCCAGTTTTATCAGCGATGATAGTATGTAGCCCTAAATCAGGGAATAATGGATTTCTAGGATACGAGATTACTCTTTTATTAAGAATTTCAAAAAAATCAGATGTTTTTCTTGTTTTCTTTAGCGCCTCATCAAAAATATCAAAAGCAAACCAATCATTTTCGTTACAGCTTGATTTAAAACCCGGACTATATTCTACTGCTTGAGTACAGATAAAAAGACCCTCACTATTAAAACCAGCGATATCCCTGTATTTGTTATCTATTAAGCCTGAAAGGTAAAATAAGTTCATATCATTATAACTATTGACTTTTAGTTTTAAATCAATATCATCAGTATCGAAATTCATACCGTAAATAGCTTTTTTTTGACTGTATACTGCAAAACTTGTACACATCTTGAAACCTCCTTTTAATATATAATTTTGTCATATAATATGCTTAGAGTATTTAGAGAATCCTTTAGCTATTTTACCATTGGCTTCATCACTTTCTTAAACTTCTATCCACATGATATCACCAGGCATCTCGATGGTTCAACCTACAACATTTTTAGAATTAAAAATGCGCCACTTAAGCTTATGCTTTATGACGCATTTTGTTATTCGTTACCTTTTTTCATTTTAAAAATAATTTTCTGTATACTTTTGAGAGATAAATAATACATTTCAGAAAGAACTTTTGTAGATACACCCTCTTTATATTTCTTATAAATGTCTGCGTTTCTAATTGAAGTTTTAATATCTATTGTACGATTTCATTATTTATTGAATTTCAACATTTTTTTGAGTTAATAAAGCACACGTCTCCACATGTGTACTATGCGCAAATTGATCAACCGCTCTCACCTTAGTCAAGGTATAATCCTTCTCACACAGATATTTTAAATCTCTCGCCAATGTTGCCGGATCACAGGATACATAGACCACCCTTTTGGGAGCCATTGCAAGTATGGTATCAAGTAAGCTTTGATCACAGCCTTTGCGTGGAGGATCAACTACGATAACATCAGCCTTAATATTATCTTCTTTATATTTCTTAGGAAGCACTTCTTCTGCTGCTCCCACATAGAATTCGGCATTTGCAATATGGTTTATACGAGCATTTACTTTTGCATCCTCTATCGCTTGAGGAATAATTTCTACACCATATACCATCTTAGCCTTCTGTGCCAGAAATAAAGATATAGTTCCGATACCGCAATAAAGGTCCCACACCACTTCATTTCCATTTAGATCTGCATAGTCTAGAGCAAGCTCATATAGCTTCTTGGTCTGTACTGGATTGACCTGATAGAAGGACAAAGGGGATATCTGATACTGCACTTGTCCAATATAATCTGTAATAAAGGGCTCTCCCCATAATGGAATTATTTGGTCTCCCAGTATGACATTCGTCTTGTCCAGGTTAATGTTAAGGCAGATACTCTTCATTCCCTTAATCTTCTTAAGCCCTTGTATCAGCTCTTCCTTATGAGGAAGTTGTGATCCATTAAGCACAAGGCACACCATAACTTCACCAGTACTATAACCAACACGGGTTAAAATATGTCTGACTAAACCTTTATGTGTTTCCTCGTTATAAGGCTCAATTTTATATTCTTCTAAAAAGGAACGCATAAAAGCAACTATCTCGTCATTAACTTCTGCTCCAATATAACAATGCTTTGTATCAATGATTGTATGGGTTCTGCCTGCATAAAAGCCGATTGCTATACTGCCATCCTTATTTTTCCCAACTGGAAACTGGGATTTATTACGGTAATGATATGGTTCCTCCATCCCGCAAATCGGTTCCATTGGGATGCTAGTGAAGCCGCCAATTCTTGTTAAACAGTTCATCACTTTCAATTGTTTATATTCCAGTTGCTTCTGATAATCCACATGCTGAATTTGACAACCGCCGCATTTGGCAGCAATGGGACATCTTGGTTCTACACGAAAGCTGGATGCTTTGATTAACTTAACAAGTCTGGCGTAGCCATAGGTCTTACCTGTTTTTGTTATCTGTACCAGAGCATGGTCACCCATTACAGTATCTTTAACAAATAAGGTATACCCCTCATATTTGCCAATACCCTCACCTTCGGAACCAATATCCTCAATTACAATCTCAACCTGATCATTTTTCTTCAATAGTTGTTGTTTTGTTGTCTGCATTCTTCACCTGAACCTTACTAGGAATTTCATTTCTTTTATCTTTTTACTTATAGTCCTGCATCCACATCTATATTATTTATTGCCTGCTTGTTTATTATAAACGCAAATTTATCAAGCTTCTAAACCACAATTAAGTAATAAACTTCTAAGTTATCTCTTAATTACTCTTTGTACTTCTCTTAATGTTGGATTCAAAAAATCTTTGGTAGCCCAACCACTCTGTTTTTGGATCAGCAGAAGCAAGAAGTTCATTCATGGTCTGAAGCTTTGCATCTGTATTATCAGCAAAATGCAGTGCCAATGCCTCCATTGTTGCTGGCTTCTTCGGTGAGCCATATTCCAATTCACCGTGGTGTGACAGGATACAATGAATCAGTTCATTTGCCAGTTTAACAGGGAATTTATTCATTTTCTTTATGTGATTATTAACAATGTTGGCACCAATAAAAATATGTCCCAATAATTGCCCGTCATCTGTGTAATCATTTTCAGGGAATGCGGAGAGCTCCTCCATCTTACCGATATCATGAAACATAGCTGCCACAACTAACAGATCTCTGTTTATGACTGGATAACTTCCTGCATAATGCACACAAAGCTTTACAACACTTAACGTATGCTCCAGTAATCCCCCCACAAACCCATGATGAACACTTTTTGCAGCGGAATGTGATTTAAACTTCTTCACAAAATCTGCATTGGTGACAAAGAAATCTTCAGCCAGAGCCCTAAGGTTCGTTTCCTTTATAGAAGCTATATATTCTTTTAGTTCTGCATACATAACATCTATGTTTTTGGTCGATACCGGAGAATAGTCCTCTGGATAATATTCACCCTCCTGCGCTTTATAAATCTTACTTATATTTAGCTGAAGTGCATCTTGAAAGCTGGTTATCTTCGCATCAATATGTACGAAATCCATTGCCTCATACTGTCTGATTTCACTAGTAAAGTCCCATATTTTCGCATCAATCGTCCCTGTTTTATCCTGTAAAAGCAAGGATACATAGGTCTTTCCATTTTTGCTTGTTAAAACCTGCTTGGTTTTGCATAAATATATCTCATTCTTTACTATATCATTCTCTCTCATGTCCTGAATATATCTCATCTTAATTACCTTTCTATTCACAATTGCTTTGCAATCTGCTCTCTTACTAATTATAACCTAGCCTTTCGTATATATAAAGCGAATCTTATTACTTCGTGCTATTTTTAGAAAAGTTAGCAACAGTTCAGCCATAAGCTTGATTTGAATTTGCTGCCTCACTTTGACAGAACGCCTTACAAGTTATAACACAATATGTATTCGAAAGCAAGCTTTCCTGCCTATTGATCAAAAATTTGCATGACGGAACTGATATAAAAATGCTGTAAATAGATATCTGTCGTGATTCACGTCAAATCATCCATTTACAGCATATAACTTATCATAATGTAACAACTTATACTAAGAAACATAGCGAAGTTTCTTTCTGCTTAATCTATTGCACCTTATCTCCAAGAGTCACTGTCAATTCCTTGTCGCTTCCAACAGAAGCTGCGGTTCTCTTTATCTTAACCGTAATCTTTTCACCTGATTTATATTCCGATATCTTGTTATAAAAACTTCGAGTATTTATAATAGCAACATCATTTATGCTTAATATAATATCCCCATTTTTAAGACCAGCTTCAAATGCAGGCGATTCTGTCTGAACTTCACTGACAAAGATTCCATTCTCGATATCATATTCCTGCTTAGTCAGGATTGTCATGTCGTCCGCTTTAATACCAAAATAGATACGTGGCTTTTGATTACCCATTTTTTCGATAATAGATGTAATTTCACTAATACCAATGGCAGTACATAATTCTTCATTTACATCTTCTCTTAAAGTTCTGGTGATAATGCCAATTACTTGTCCCTTCATATCGACAATAACACCATCGCTATAGGTATTGCTGTCCATGTCCGTGTTGAAGAGTTCAATACGATTGTCTGTAATATTGGTCCAACTTCCTTTGCTGGTAATAATACCTGTTTCCATTGATCCAAAATGTCCATTCGGATTACCCAGCGCAATGACAGGTTCTCCAACAGCTATCGTATGGGAATCACCCAGCTCGGCTACCTGGAGACTGCTTAAATAAATCTTTGGGATATCCTTTATTGCTAATGCCATAACTGCCAGATTAAGATCACTTTCATAATCAATTAATTCTGCGCTGACATAGGTGGAATCAGAGAACTTGATTTTTACACTGGTTGCCTCTTTCACGCAATCCAGACTTGTCAGTATTAAGAAATCAGAGTTATTCGTAGCTATAACAACACCAGAGGTATTAATAATTTTTTCAACCTCATTACCAAAGATATCAAATACGGTAAATGCACTGGAAATAAGAACCTGTGACTTATTTGCCTCATAAGCAATTTCTTGAATTCCTTTATATATACTTAAGAAATCGCCTACAGTAGCATCAATTGATGTAATAATCGGATCCGGCTCCTCTGGGTCCTCTTTAGAATCATCAATTTCTGGCTTTACAGTAGGTGTAATTACTTTCGTAGGTTCTGGGTCTTTAACTCCCTGCTCCGGTGGAGTTTTTGTCGGAAATGTAAATTGAGATCTATCTTCCTCTTCTTTATGTAATTTTTTATAAAAACTTGGCTCAACAATTACCATTGTAGCCGCAGCAATCAGACCAAATATAACTGCGCAGATTGCAGTCATAAACAACTGCAACAAGCGTTTCTTAAGTCTTTTATGCTTTTTATCAATTACAAGTTCTTTAATAAATTCAAAATCATTATTATCTTTGATGATTTTATTGTCATTATCATTCTCTGACATTTATTTTCTCCTTAAATCCTCTAGTACTATAACAATTATATCTTGAATTAGTCCAATTCTACCATTGACATATGAACATGTTATGAATGATTTGTTAATTTAACGTTTCTTTCTTTATTTAATCACAATTATGCCCGCAAGTCCATCCAAAAATTTCCCTTACACCTTTATTGTTTAATTCCTAAGTTACAGTTCATCCTTATTATTAAATATAACATTTATTGAACTCCTATCATAGATCTGGTTAGGCTGAACTTTAACATTCCTGATGCATTCTTACAATTTGTTGTTTTATTTTTTTACAGCATAAGGTAAAATAGATTGTATCTATACCGTAGTTTTGTTTGATGGGGTGCAGATTTTTAATAAATCATCCGGAAAGGTTTTTATAAAATGAACGATAAAGCATTAAGAGTCCTAGAATATCATAAAATTATTGATCGGTTATCCTCACTTGCAGGTTCCGCCTTTGGGCGGGAGTTATGCAATAATTTATTACCCACCGCTGATTTAGATTTAATTCAGAAGCTTCAAAAAGAAACAACTGATGCTCTCTCCCGTACTTATAGAAAGGGAAGTGTATCCTTTAGTGGAATTCATGATATCAGACCATCTCTCATGAGACTTAAGGTTGGCTCTTCCCTTGGAGCAATTGAACTGCTTCGTATCAGCTCAGATTTGGATGCCACTTTAAGACTTAAATCTTATGGTGGATATACCGGCAAAGAAGGCGAAGATCAGCAGGAAGATTCCCTTACGGAATTCTTTGCGAATCTTGAACCTTTAACCCCTTTAAATAATGAAATTAAGCGCTGTATTATTTCAGAAGAGGAAATTGCTGATGATGCCAGCCCTGCACTGAAATCCATACGCCGCTCAATCCGAATTACCAACGATAAGATCCACAGCGAGATGTCCTCTATTTTAAATTCCTCCAAGACCATGCTGCAGGACAACTTAATTACCATGAGAAATGGCCGTTACTGCCTCCCTGTTCGTGCCGAGTTCAAAAGTCAATTTCAAGGCATGATCCATGATCAATCCTCCTCTGGTTCCACTCTTTTTGTTGAGCCTATGGCAGTTGTTAAATTAAATAACGATTTAAGAGAGCTCGCTATAAAGGAACAGGAAGAAATAGAGAAAATTTTAGCTGATTTAAGCAACTCAGCAGGTGAGTTCGTGGAGAGTCTTGACTATAACTTTAGAACTCTCTCCCAACTTGATTTTATTTTTGCCAGAGCTTCTTTGTCTAAGCAGATGAAGGGATCAGAACCCATCTTCAATAAGAAGGGCTACTTTAATATTAAAAAAGGTCGCCATCCCTTAATTGATCCGAAAAAGGTTGTCCCAATTGATATTATGATGGGAAAAGATTTTTCCATGCTTATCATCACTGGTCCAAACACCGGCGGTAAAACTGTTTCCTTAAAGACCGTTGGTCTATTAACTATAATGGGTCAAGCTGGACTGCATATTCCTGCCTTTGACAATTCAGAGCTTGCTGTCTTCGAAGAAGTATATGCCGATATTGGTGATGAGCAGAGTATTGAACAAAGTCTTAGTACCTTCTCTTCCCATATGACGAATATCGTTAGTTTTCTGGATAAAGCCAATGAAACCTCTCTCGTATTATTTGACGAGCTTGGAGCCGGAACTGATCCAACAGAAGGTGCCGCCTTGGCTATGTCCATACTATCTTCTCTTCATAAAAGAGAAATACGTACCATGGCTACCACCCATTACAGTGAGTTAAAAATATATGCCCTTTCCACAGAAGGTGTAACCAATGCTTCCTGTGAATTCAGTCTTGAAACCTTAAGACCCACCTATCGCTTACTAATTGGTATTCCAGGTAAAAGTAATGCCTTTGCTATCTCTTCGAAGCTTGGACTTCCGGATTACATCATAGAGGATGCTAAAGATCGCATTGGAACTAAGGATAAGAGCTTTGAGGATGTTATTAGTGACCTTGAAGCTACTCGAATTACCATTGAGCGTGAGCAAAGTGAAGTTGAACGCTACAAGAAAGAAATTGAGCAACTGAAAAGCAGCTTAGCGAAAAAGAATGATACCCTGGATGCTAATCGTGAGCGCCTTATAAATGAAGCAAAGGAGAAAGCTGCAGCCATCCTCAATGAGGCAAAAGAGTTTGCTGACCAAAGTATTAGACGATACAATAAATGGCTTCAGGAAGGCGGCAACATTAAAGAGATGGAGTCAGAGCGCAATAACCTGCGCGGGCGCTTAAGTGACAGTGAAGCAGGCCTTATTAAGAATCAAAAAGCGGTTAAAAAGGCTCCGGTAAAAGAACTGCGTGTCGGAGATGCTGTCCACGTAATTGGTCTGGGGTTAAATGGTACCGTCAGCACACTGCCTAATGCAAAAGGTGATCTGTTTGTCCAAATGGGAATTCTTCGCTCGCAGGTTAATCTAAAGGATATTGAAGTACTGGAGGAAGAAATCATTACTCCTCCTGAATACAAAAAGACACAAAGCGGTAAAATTAAAATGTCCAAATCAGCCAGCATTCATCCCGATATTAATTTGATTGGAAAGACTGTTGACGAAGCTCTTATGGATCTGGATAAATATTTAGATGATGCTTACCTTGCACATCTTCCTCAAGTAACTGTTATTCATGGTCGCGGAACTGGAGCATTAAAGAATGCGATCCATTCGCATCTCAAAAAGTTAAAGTATGTGAAATCTTATCGTGTTGGCGGCTTTGGTGAGGGCGATCACGGTGTTACAATTGTAGAGTTTAAATAAGGAGTTTATCATGATAGCCAAGCAAAAAATACTGATTGTAGATGATGATGTCAACATAGCAGAATTAATTTCCCTGTATTTGACCAAAGAATGTTTTGATACGGTTATAGTCCATGATGGTGAGGCTGCAATTAAGCAATTTGCCGAATACAGACCAAACCTAGTTCTTTTGGATTTGATGCTTCCCGGTATTGATGGTTATGAAGTATGTCGTGAAATACGCAAGAACTCCTCCGTTCCCATCATTATGCTGTCAGCAAAGGGTGAGATTTTTGATAAAGTACTGGGACTTGAACTTGGGGCTGATGATTATGTTATTAAGCCTTTTGATTCTAAAGAGCTGGTTGCCAGAGTTCGCGCTGTTTTAAGACGCACTACCCATACGGAGCCTAAAGAAGAACCAGTCGTTTCCACTCAAACCGGTGTTTTTGTAGAGTATCCCGACATTATTATCAACCTTAGCAATTATTCCGTCCTTTATTATAATGAAACCATTGAGATGCCTCCAAAAGAGCTTGAACTACTATATTTTCTTGCTTCAAATCCGAATCAGGTATTTACAAGGGAACAGCTCCTGGATCATATCTGGGGCTATGATTATTTCGGAGACACTCGGACCGTAGATGTTCATATTAAGCGTCTTAGAGAAAAAATCAAAGACCATGCTGATTGGAGTCTGGCCACCGTTTGGGGCATCGGTTACAAATTTGAGGTAAAGAGCACGAAGAGATAGAAGGGTTGGTGTTTTCATGAAGAAAACCATTTGGTCGAGACTTATATTATGTTACCTGATTGCTGCCGTCATGATATTTACACTCCTGAATACTTTTGGGAATGAATTATTAGAAGACAAGCTTAAAAATGATAAGAAAGAGCTTCTAATGAAGGAAGCAAAGCTAATTGAGTCTGAATACCTGACCAGTTTTTATGACGAAAGTCTTCCCCGTCCATATCTAAAAACACTGCTTAAATCAATCAGTACCTTCTTAGGAATTAGAGTTTGGATTGTTGATGCAAATGGTCTCATCAGCTCTGATTCCGCTGCTAATAGTGGAGCCGAACAAAAAAACATTGTCGACATCGATCCAAACTTCTTTGATAGAACGTTTATCGAAAACAATGACTACTCAGGGCTTCTGCCAGAAAAAATGATGAGTTATATTCATCCGGTTATCTACAACTACGAGATAAAGAGTTATATTGTATTACATATTCCGCAGACAAAGATAACCGAAGATGCTATCTACTATTTGGATGTTGTTAATATATGTTTCCTCGTATTTTTACCGCTGCTGTTTTTCCTGTTTTTATATATCTACTATATAACTGCACTCCCTTTGCAGAATTTAACAAAGGCAGCTAAGGAATATAGTTCCGGACATTATAATTACGCCTTAGTGTTAAAGGGATTAAGTGAGTATAAGACCCTTGGTGCAGCAATATCCTATATGTCCGGTGAACTTGCTAAACTTGATGACTACCAGAAAAAATTCGTAGCTAATATTTCTCATGATTTCCGCTCTCCTTTAACCTCAATCAAAGGATTTGCAGAAGCCATGAAGGATGGAACCATTCCTTACGAAATGCAGGATAAATATCTTAACATTATCCTATTTGAAACTGACCGCTTAACAAAGCTTACCTCCAGTCTTCTTGAACTTAACCGTTTTGAGAGCAAAGGAACGACCTTCCTGGATATTACGTCATTTGATATTAATAATATTATTAAAAAAACAGCAGAGAGCTTTGAAGGCTCCTGCCGTGAAAAGAAAATAACCCTTAATCTTGTTTTTTCTTCCAAGGTCAATTATGTGGATGCAGATATGGGGAAGATTCAGCAAGTATTATACAATTTAATTGATAACGCAATTAAATTCAGCCATGCAAACTCAAAGATCAAGGTATCCACGGAGGAAAAGGGAGATAAGATTTTTGTATCCGTTAAGGATTATGGGATTGGTATTCCAAAAGACTCCATTAAAAAGATTTGGGAGCGTTTCTACAAAACAGATGCTTCCCGTGGAAAAGATAAGCGCGGTACCGGTTTAGGTCTTTCTATAACAAAAGAAATCATACAAGCGCATTCAGAGAATATTAATGTTATAAGTACCGAAGGTGTTGGTTCTGAGTTCATTTTCTCATTACCAAGGACCATGGATTAATATAATAAAGAGTCTGCCAAGGCAGACTCTTTATTATATTTACGCTTCGTCCCAGCTATGGCGATGAAGCTGACCTTCCATTTTCATTCCTTCAAAGTTCTGCTGCCTTAATGCTTCATATAGAATAATAGCTACTGAATTCGCCAGGTTTAAAGATCTTATGTCTCCAACCATTGGTATACGTATTGTATTCGCCTTATTTGTAAGTAACAGTTCCTCAGGTATTCCTGCACTTTCTTTTCCAAACATGATAAAGCAATCGGGTTCATAAGCAACATGTGTGTAGGAATACCTGAGGAACTGTTACTTACAAATAAG
>JASGEU010000116.1:0-47048 GCA_047606065.1 Mobilitalea sp. | reverse complement strand
GAGGTTTCTGAAACTTTAGCAAATGAGGTTGGGGCAGAAGTTCAGACTATCTATACTATGGAGAATCCAGAAGATGATTTAACATATTTAGAACGTATGAAACACAATTGTGAAAAGGTATATGAAGCTCTTAGAAAATAAATTCTTACAATTTTGAACATAAAGCTGCACTAAGTGATTAACGGAGAAACTGGCATAGCCTGTTTCTCCGTTTAAGTATAGAGGATTATTGACACTAGAGTAAAGATGTAAGTAACTCCTAAAGTTTTGCCTGTAATTTGAGGATACAGTTAATGTTTGGAGATGGAGTAGTACCAGCAAATAAGATATCATTGTAAAAAAGCTTATTCCAAATTCACAGAATAAGCCAAGATCTAAAATTATGATAATTTATCAGGTAATAATTTTATTAACTCAAATTGCGAATTTATTATAGTCCACATTTGCTGATAATATACCATTATATTCCACATACCTGATCCCAGCAGGGAGTAATCATTGATCAAATTATATAAAGCACCTATGCCTCTGGCATCCAGAAACCAAACAATATGGTCGATTTCGTAATCTGGATAAGAGGACATATAACTAAAATAAGGAGTTTGAGAGACCTCATCAAATTGTATAGTTGAATTAGTATCTCGTGATAGAATAATAGCTGAATCTAATGTAAGTGAATAAGCACGTGATGTGTCTTGAACAAAGGGGAGCTCCCAGTCATAGCCGATCAATGGTTTTCCTAAAAGAATTTTATCAGAAGGAACTAAGGTTATTACATAATCTATAAAAGTTCTAATTAAATTAATTGAGCTTACTGGCGCAGGTGGTTCGGTATTTGTTCCCCAAACATATTGTAAAAATATAATACCATTTACAAATGGACTTATAAGAGAATAATCAATTTGCTCAAAGGATATATTGTTGTCAATTTGCTTTATATTTGGATTTATAGTTACAAAAAATTTATAACCCTCTTTATTAAGAGTAGAAGAAATATCGTTTATTAAAGAGACATATAGACTTTGATTTATTTCATTAATACCACCTATCATTACATTGACACCATCATATTCGGTTGATTTTAAAATATTAAGGATATTATTGACTAAATTATCATGATACTCTTTGCTTAGTAAAATTTTATATAATAATTCTATATTAGGTTCGCCTTTAGGGGAAATAGAGGAAACCATTAAAAGCGGAGAAGTACCATAATACTTTGCTAATTGTATTATTTCGGAATCATCATGATATGAAATAATATTGGCTTCATCTGTTAATTGATAATTAAATATTGAAAGATAAGTGAGATAAGGTAAGGTTTTTAATAGGGTTTCTCGTCTAATATAAGGGTAAGCATATCCATTAGTAACCATTTGCCGATTGGTTTCATAACTAATTACTAATGTTTCACCCGGATAAATATATTCTCTGGTGGATAAAAATGAATTATTCTTTAATAATTGCATAAGAGTGGTATTATATAATTCTGCAATACCACCTAACGTATCACCTTCTTGAACAGTATAGGTTTGAGTTGGATATACAATTACAATAGCCTGACCAGGAACTAAATTATTGGTATTAACAAGTCCATTATCCTGAAGTAATTTATCCACTGTAACTCCAAATTCCTCGGAAATGCTCGTAATAGTATCACCTGGCTTAACTATATGTATTTCCATAAAACCTCACGAGAGCTGTTTATATTAATTCTATGTAGGTATTAAACAAAAATAACTTGATTCTATGTTTTAAGCTAGGATATAACATTATATTGCTAATATGCAGTGAAAAGGAAAATATAGGAAGGAGCCAAGAATATCTTTCGCATAAATACAAAAGCCCTACAACCATTAAGTTGTAAGGCTTTTCTTTTACAGGGGCAGTAGGATTTGAACCCACGACCTGCGGTTTTGGAGACCGTTATTCTACCAGCTGAACTATACCCCTATGTTATAAAATGGTCTCAACTACTTGTCTCATTTCGACCACGCTTGAATAGTATAATATGATTATTATTAAAAGTCAAGAGGTTTTTGTAAAGTATAAAAATGTAGTTAAATGCTTATAAATCAAGGGTTAGGTGTTGCATACTCTGGTTTACATATTGGTGTATCTTCAACAATTTATGGACAATCTCAATATATCATATTTCACATAAATATAAGATGGATTTGACTGACAATTTAAACTATTTTATTGAATTTAGTATAAAATTATATTGTAAACAGAATTCCTTATCTTAATGGCAGGAGGTAGATATATGTACTTTTATACGCACCTTTATATGGCAAAAGTTTTATATCAGCACTTTAACGAAGAGATTAAGCTAGATCCACATTCATTTTCTTATGGAAATATAAAACCTGACTTACCTTCCCGCACAAGAGCACATCACACACTGGATAATTGTCTTGCTACTGTATGTGAAAAGGCAAATCAACTCCTGGAGAAGGAAATGACGGTGAAAACTTTTTCTGTAATTCTTGGTGAGATTTGTCACTATGTTTGTGACTTTTGTTGTTATCCTCATTATAACGAAGAATTACATAACCAGAACTTTAAGCATTTTACCTATGAGCTTAAATTGCATAAAAAGCTACTTCATAAAAAGTATATATTAAATCCAAGCAGGAAACTTCCTCAAAAGGATATTAATTCCATCGTCCTTGAAATGAGATATCATTATTCTTCAGCACCGCAGAGTATGCAAAGAGATATTGATTTTGCATTTGCTTCAGCGGTATGGGTCTGTGAATCCATTATCTATTTTATAAAGAATTCCTTAGAGACTGAAAATGAATTAGATAGGACTCTCTATCAGTTTTTGGTAGAGGAAGGAGGTATTCTATGAAGGTGGCATTATTTACGGATACTTATTTGCCTCAGATTAATGGAGTTACGAATACCTTAAGCAACCTAATCAATTACTTTGAGTCATCAGGAATAGATTATAAGATATTTGTTCCTAAATATGATATAGATATACAAGATCAGAATATCGAACGCTTTCATAGTATTAAATTCATTTTTTATCCTGAAAATAGATTGGCAATACCCAATAAATCTCGAATTCATTCCATACTTTCAGAGTTTCAGCCTGATATCATACATATTATGACAGAATTTAATTTAGGTCTTGCAGGGCTTAATTATGGTAAAAGTCATGATATTCCTGTTTTCACTAACTATACCACCAACTTTTCTCAATATACGGATTACTATAAAATAAATTTTTTAAAGCAGCCTCTATGGAATTATTTGAAATGGTTTCATACACAAAGTGATCTGACTCTTTGCCCTTCCGAAGAAGCAAGAAGAGTATTACACATGCATGGTATACATAATACTGCAATTTTTTCAAGAGGAATCGATTTCAATGGATTTCATCCGAGGAACCGAACAAGTGAGCTAAGACATAAGCTGGGTATTGAGGATAAGATTGCGTTCCTTTACGTAGGCAGAGTGAGCTTCGAAAAGGATCTGGATATCTTATGCAAAAGCTATCAAAAGATTCGTCAAACCTATAAAGAGCGTGTTGCCATGATTATAACCGGAGATGGTCCATATTTAGAAAAATGTAAGCAAATGTTTCCTAAGGATACTATTTTTACTGGCTATAAGAAAGGAAAAGATCTCAAAGAATTATATGCCTCCTGCGATATTTTCACCTTCCCGTCCTCTACAGAGACATTCGGTAATGTTGTCCTTGAGGCTATGGCTTCGGGAATTCCAGTAATAGGAGCAGATGCCGGAGGTGTAGGTGAAATCATTAAGCACAGAGTCACCGGTTTAAAGTTTGCTGAAAGGAATGCGGATCAGCTTGCAAAATATATGGCAGAGCTTATCGAGAATTATGATTTAAATGAATATCTTAAAACGAATGGACGTGAATACAGTATAAATCGGTCCTGGGAAAAGATATTTAACGGTCTAATGGAACATTATTCTAAAATTCTGACAGGAAAGGGAAGCTGCTCAATCAGTGCTTAAGGTATAAGTAGATGACGAATATTGCTATCATAGGCAGTGGATATGTAGGTTTGGTTACAGGAGTCTGCTTATCTGATTTCGGATGGCAGGTAACTTGTGTGGATCATAATATAGAGATTATTAATCAGTTAAATCAGGGAATTCCAACGATCTATGAACCTGGCTTAGAGGATTTATTAATCAGGAACTTATATTATAAAAGAATTAACTTTACCACTGATCTGAATAAGGCTGTGAATGACAGTGACATTATATTTATTGCAGTAGGAACACCTCAAAATGAAGATGGAAGTGCTGATTTGGATAATATTTATAAAGCGGCTCATCAAATTGGCCAATCCATGAACAGCAGCAAAATTATCGTGGATAAATCTACAGTACCTGTGGGAACAGGACGCAAAATTAAAAATATTATACGTGAGGAGTTAGAGGATCGAGGTATCAATCTGGATTTTGAGGTGGTTTCCAATCCAGAGTTCCTAAGACAAGGCTCTGCCATACAGGACTTTACTCATGCAGACCGTGTTGTCATTGGGGCAGAATCACAGCAAGCGATAGAGGTACTGAAAGAAATATATAGGGTGCTATTCATTAATGAGACCCCATTTTTAATCGTCAATATAGAAACTGCTGAGATGGTAAAATATGCATCAAATGCATTCTTAGCAACCAAGATTTCATTTATTAATGAACTAACAGAGGTATGTGAAAAGACAGGTGCCAATATACAACAGGTAGCGAGAGGAATGGGAATGGACGGAAGGATTGGATCAAAGTTCTTGCATGCCGGTCCAGGCTATGGTGGAAGTTGCTTTCCAAAAGATACAAAAGCACTGGTGCATATTGGAGAAATGAACCAATGTAATCTAGGCATTGTAAAGGCGACGATTGAAGCCAATGAAAATCAAAGGCACAGAATGGTGGAGATGATTGTTCGTGAGATGGGAGCTTTAAACGGAAAAACAATCGGTGTTTTAGGACTTGCTTTTAAAAATAATACGGATGATATGAGAGAATCACCAGCAATTTATATATTGAAAGAATTGTCTGACCATGGGGCACAGTTAAAAGTATACGATCCCAAAGCAATGCAAAATGCTAAGAAAATATTTCAATTTCGTAATATCCCTATCCTTAAATATTGTATGGATGAATATGAAGCATGCTGTGATGCGGATGCGATCATTCTTATGACGGAGTGGAATCAATTCAGAAGTTTAAACTTAGATAAAATCTTTGAAGAAATGAAAGGGAAACACTTTTTTGATTTTAGAAATATATATACCAGGGAGCCAATGCTGCAAAAAGGCTTTCTATACTATTCGGTTGGAAGAGGCTAGAGCTACTTCATAATAATATAACCAAACGGTTGTAAACCTGATGGTAAAAGGGGTTCCTGGCATAAAAAGCCGCTTGAAGCATATATAATACTAATTGCATTTGAGGGGTTTTTAATGAAAATTCATACCGTTCAGCCAGATGAAACTATTTATACCATAGCGGAAGCATATGATATACCCGTAGAAAGGTTATTGAAGGATAATAGTTTGCCTCCAAATTATAATTTAAATATTGGACAAAGCCTTTTGATAACCTATCCTGAAAAGACCTATACTGTTGAAGACGGAGATACCATAGAAAGCATTGCAGAAAAGAATGAAGTTTCTGTAATCGAATTATTACGGAATAATCCATATCTCGCTGACAGGGACTATTTGTATGTTGGAGAGGAACTGATCATAAGCTATCTCCATAAGAGAGACATAAAGGTTATTGGATATGCGTTTTCCTTTATAAATAGTAGTATTTTAACCAAAACTTTACCGTATTTAACTTATATTACAGTTATTAATTATCAAGCAATGGCAGACGGGACAATTTTAGGTGTTAACGATTCTGAAATTTTGAAGTTAGCAAAAGACTATGGAGTTCTGCCAATTATGATGCTGTCTTCCATTAGTGCGGAGGGTAGAAGCAGCTATGGAATTAACCATTCTATTTTGCATAATGAAAATGCACAGCTATATTTAATTAATAACTTGCTTTCTATTCTGAAATCTAAGGGTTTTCATGGTGTGGATCTGGGATTCCAGGCAATACTCCCAGATGATATTCCGCTCTACATTGAGTTTATTGATAGAATAACTGAGATTTTAAATGGAGCAGGATATGAAGTCTTTGTAACCCTGGTTCCCTCTACCTTCGGTTATATTTCAGGGGTTCAAAACGACATACCTTATTTCAGAAGGATAGGCGAAATAGTGAATCATGTTGTATTATTATCATATAGTTGGGCTACGGCTTTCATGCCAACAGTAGCCCAAACCACAGTTAATTTTTTGGAGGATTATTTAAAATTTGCTTTAACACAAATACCACCGGAAAAAATCTTTATTGGTTTAACCAGACTTGCTTATGATTGGGAGCTCCCCTATGTTGAGGGTGAAACTACAGGGATGGGGTCGGTGCTTACTAATTCGGATGCAATAAATTTGGCAAATCAGACAAATGCAGAGATTAAGTACGATGACACAACGGAAACACCTTATTATACCTATAATATAACTGGTGTTGATCATTTTGTTTGGTTTAAGGATGCAAGATCCATCAATGCTATAGTTAATTTAATTGAGGAGTATGGATTAGAGGGTGTTGCAGTCTGGAACGTTATGTATTTTGCGCCATATACATGGCTTGTTATTAATACACAGTACGATATAGAGACAATGCTAAAAACAAAGTTTGATTAATAATGTGTAAGAAAGGGATTGCCAGAGCAATCCTTTTTTATACCCTGTTTACGAATCCACCTGTGATGCTCATAGATGTAAACAGTCATAAACTTATAGAACTTTTTTGTTTATCAAGAATAATAATGATTTACTGAAATAATATTAGACAACAAAACCAGAAATAGAATCAAATAATTGATTTTTCTTTGTGCAAATATAATAAAACAGATAAATAATGTATGAGATTCATAGTAAAAATAAATATTTTACAGATTTGACAAAATACTATTGACATAAATAAATACAAATGATAATATTAGGTTAAACGTAAAACGTATACGAAGTACACAACGTTTTGTGGATAACATGTTTCGACGTTTTATACGTTTAACGTAAAACTAATTATTTATGAGGAGGTTTTTATATGAGAAATTCAATTATGCGGAAAAGTCTTACCGCGGTGGTAGTAGCAATGGTTCTTACAATGGTTATGTCAGTTGGTGCTTTTGCAGCAACAACTAAGGATTTAATGAAAGATGGTACATTAACAGCAGGATTTATTAATGCTGGTGAACTTGTTGATGGAACAGTTCAAGGTCCTAGCAACTGGACACAGTTAAATCTTGGAGATGCAGCCGTTGAAGTTCCTTATCTTCATATTATTATTAAAGGAACTGGCGAGAATTTATCAAAGGCACAAATCGTTATTTCTGACACATTAACTACTGATGTTTCTACAATAACTGAAGAATATACGGATGTAGTTATTGATGTATCAAGTCTTGAGATGTTGTCTTGGACTAACTTTACTGGTTTTGATGGTGGTACATATACAATTAAAGATATCTTCTTATCCGATGATGCTGCTCCTACTATCGGTGCTGTAGTTGAAGAAGAAGTTGCAGCTGAGCCTGTAGCTGAAGATACTTCCGTTCCTAAGACTGGTGAAAGTGTTGCAGTTGCTGCTCTTGCAGTAGTTGCTATGGCTGGTTGTGTAGTTGGTTTTGTAGGTTTAAAGAGAAAAGAAAGAGCATAATAAATCCTGTATTTACGAATTACAGATTACATAATAAAATGAATCTGTATAACTTAACAAGTTATGAAGGAAAAGGGAAGGAGAAATTATGAAAAAAATGAAAAGAATAATTAGTCTCTTGTTATGCATGTTGTTGGTGGTATCTATGGTAGCAGCATGTAAGAATAAAGAGGATGGTACTACTGATCCTGCAACTGATGCTCCTAAAGCTACAGAAGCACCAAGTGGTGGTACTGATGTTACAACAGCTCCAGAGGAGAATACAGAGCCATTTGAAATCTCCCTTGGTATCTGGCCAGAAGATACTAATACAGTAGCAATTGAATTACATGAAGGTTATGTAAAGACCTTTAATGAAACTCATCCTAACGTAACAGTAAAACCTGCATATTATAAATATGCTGTTGATACTTTTGTACCATTGGCAGAGTCCGGTGGACTTCCTACCATTTTTGAAACCTGGTTTACAGAGCCACAGAAACTTATTAAAGGTGGATTTGTTGCAGATATTACTGATATCCTTGAAGAACGTGGTTGGATAGAGAAAATGAATCCTTCCATTAAAGATCTTCTTTCTAAAGACGGAAGAATCTATGGTGTTCCTCGTGATGGTTATGCTCTTGGATTATATGTTAATGTGGCTATGTTTAGAGAAGCAGGGCTTGTAGATGAAAATGGTGTTCCTGTATATCCTAAGACTTGGACTGAATTAGCTGAAACAGCTAAGAAGATCAAAGATGCAACTGGTCAGGCTGGTTTCTGTTTATTAGCTAGAGATGCCGCTGGTGGTTGGCATTTCTCAAACATTGCATGGGCATTTGGCGCAACCTTCGTAACAGAAGAAGGTGGAAAATATACAGCTACTGTTGATACACCAGAAGCAATTGCAGCTATGGAATATGTGAAATCTTTAAAATGGGAATATGACGTACTTACAGCAGATCCTACTATGGAAAACTGGGGTACTGGATTCCAGCAGTTAGGTACTGGCGTAGCTGGTATGTATATTGCAGCAGCTGATGCTGTTGATCAACCTACACTTATTAATGGTCTTCCAGCAGAAGATTTAGCAATTGTTCCACTTCCAGCAGGTCCTAACGGTGAGCAGTATTCCTTATCTGGCGGTACACCTTATATGTTCTCCGCAGATGCAACACCTGAGCAAATCAATGCAGCACTTGATTATCTTGAAGTTATGGGTAAAGCTCCAATTGTAACTGATGCAAGTATTGAAGGTATGAAGCAAGATGCTCAGACTAAGATTGCCAACAAAGTACCAATTATTCCTCCTTTCCCAGCTTGGATTGCACAGGATATTATTGATGCACAGAATGCAATTGTTACAGAGTTTGGTAATGTTGATATGAATTTATATAACGATTACTTCAATTTCATTAAGAAAGAAGGCGCTCTTCGTCCAGAAGAAGGCGGAGATACACAGGCGTTATATTCCGAGTTAACAAAAGTACTTCAGGCTGTTGTTACAGATAAGAATGCAGATGTTGCAGCTCTTATGAAGACTGCTGACGAGAATTATCAGAAGACACTTGATGATACAGTAAACAAATAATTTTCATATTACATCTATGATGATGGGGTTTTCTTTCTGAGATGACCCCATCATCTATGAAATAGGGCATCAAATAAGTGAATATTTAAAAATTATCCTTAGAATGCAAGCTTTTGCGGCTAATTTATTAAATATTCTGCTTGGTTCTGAACGGTTACAAATTAATAAGTTTGAGGAGAGTGAATAAATGTTGACTAGGAAAAAGGATCCGACAAAATCCCTGATTACGCAGCAAAAAAGAAATGCAGCGTGGAAACGGGACATCGCAGGGTGGTTAATCATGTTACCAACCATCGTATTATTTGCTTTTTTTGTATGGGAGCCATTATTGGAAAGTATTCGACTCTCCCTATATACAGCAAAAGGTGTTCGGTTAGATGAATTTGTTTGGTTTGATAATTACATAAAGGTTTTAGGTAACGTAGATTTCTTGGATGCCTTTGCTAATACATTTAAATATATCTTTTGGTCATTAATTATCGGATTTTTTATTCCGATTTTTATGGCTATTTTAATTACGGAAACAGTCCATTTAAAAAGCTTTTTCAGATTAGGAGTATATTTTCCTAATATCATGCCAGGTATGGCAATGGTAATGATGTGGACCTTCTTCTTTCGATCAGGAAAAACAGGTGTTTTAAATATTTTAATCGACAAGATTGGCATAGAACCAATGATTTGGTTAACGAATCCCAAATTAACCATTCCGCTCATTGTTGCAGTAATGACCTGGAAGGGAGCTGGTTCTACTGCTCTTATATATATGGCTGGTATTAATGGTATTAATTCAGAACTCTATGAAGCAGCTACTCTTGATGGAGCTGGTATACGCCAAAGGATATGGCATATTACCTTTCCTAATATTTTTTCGTTAGGAAAAACACTACTTATTCTGCAGATAATAACAGTTTTCCAAATCCTATACGAGCCACTGGTAATGACCAATGGTGGTCCGAATAATGCGAGTATTTCAATCATGAATTTAGTTTATAACTATGCTTTTGTTAGAATTGATTACCCTGCAGCGGCAGCACTATCCGTTTTGATTTGTATTGTTCTTGTTATTTTAAGTGGTTTGTACTTTAAACTTACCAAGTCAAAGGATAACTAATTTGACTTAAAGTGAACAGTGCAGTGATTATTTGTAGAATCCCTTAGGAATCGGGTAGATTAGGAGGTAATAATGTTTTTCAACAAGTATTTAAAAAAGGATGAGGGAACACTTCGATATTACGATCTTCATTCCTTTCGCCATAAATTATTGGCAGTTTTAATCTTTGTAATATGTATTGTTTTAGTAATCATAGCATTTTTCCCTGCAGTATGGGTGTTTTTAGCCAGTTTTAAGGATAATGCTGAATTTAGAAAGGAAGCAACCTTACTTCCTGCAAAGTTTAATTTTGATAATTATTTAGTTACTTGGAACAAATTAAAGTTCTTAAGGTATTATATTAACTCCTCTATCGTTGTAATAGGCAGTATCGTTTGTTCTATCTTATTTAATGGCTTACTGGCATATGGCCTTGCAATTTTAAAGCCGAGAGGTCATAAGGTACTTTTTGCCTTAGTTATGTGGAGTTTATTAATACCATCTACAACCAGTATTGTTGCTTTGTTCGTAAACATTACCAAATTGGGATTAGGTGGTTCCTTTATTCCAATCTGGCTTGCTATTGGAGCAAATGCGTTTTATGTAATACTTTTTAAGCAATTCTTTGAGGGACTTCCTAAAGAGTTGATTGAGGCAGCAAAATTAGATGGATGCGGAGTTTTGCAGACTTTTATAAGAATTATATTGCCATTATCTAAGTCAATTGTAATGGTAATTGCAATCTTTACAATTAATGCGGCTTGGTCTGATTTCTTATTACCTTATTTGGTACTTAATGGTTCGGGTAAAGAGACAGTTATGGTACGTTTGTTCCAGTTTAGAGATTCTAATGCAACAGATGTAGAGGTGCTTCGTGCGGTAGCCTTCTCCATTATACCACCGATAGTTTTATTTACAATTTTCCAAAAACAGATTACAGCGGGTGCAACAGCCGGTGCATTGAAGGGATAAATTATGGCAAAAATAGCAGACAAATATTATATTACAGATCCTTGGAAGATCATTGAAGAAGGCTTTAATCCGAGTTATTCGCTGGTATCTGAATCCATATTCAGTTTAGGCAATGAATATATGGGAGTACGTGGGTATTTTGAAGAAGGATACTCTGGCGATCGACTCATCGGAAGTTATTTTAATGGAATTTATGAAACATTGAAAACAGAAGGATCAGCCTATAAAGGAATCATTGACAAAATGGAGTTCATGGTTAATTCCCTGGATTGGCTATATCTTAGAATTCAGATTGGTGATGATCTCATCGTAGCAGATGCTACAAGGATAAAAGATTTTAGTCGGGTTTTGGATTTGAAAACAGGAATTTTGAATAGATCCTATACCTATGTTTTTGATGATGGACGTGAGCTGAAATTAGAGTTTGAACGTTTCCTATCCATGAAGGATGCCCATCAGGCAGGACAGAAAGTTACACTGACACCATTAAACTTTGAGGGAGAAGCTGTTATTACAGCAGGACTTGACTTTACAATCTTACATCGCATGGCAAATAAGAACTTCTGGAATAGCAATGCGACAGCTTCTGGCGATAAGTGGATCAGTATTTTAGCAGATACAACGAATACAAATCAATCCGTATACTCCATATGCAGATTTGATATTGATGCGCTGGAAGAAAAGGATTTAATTGAAGAGAAGAAAGCCTTAAAAGAATTTAAAATTAAGCTGACAAAAGGTGAAGCAGTAACGTTTCATAAGCTTATTTTAAATATTGCATATAAAGGCAGTTCTGCAAAGCAGCATGAAAAATTTAATAATAAGTGCAGTGGCGCCTTAGCAGAGTTGCAGAAGACAACTTATGATTCTCTGAAGGATGAAAATATTGAGTGGTGGGATAAAACCTGGAAGGATTCTGATATTGTAATAGATGGAGATGAATTAAACCAGCAAGGGATTCGTTATTGTATTTTCCAGATGCATCAGACCTATCATGGAGCTGATAGCGGAACGATAATAGGAGCAAAAGGATTAACTGGGGAAGCCTATAGTGGAAACACCTTCTGGGATACAGAAACCTACTGCTTACCTTTCTATATTTTTAATAATCGTGATGCAGCAAAACACTTACTTGATTACCGTTATCTGACCTTACCACAAGCAAAAGAAAGAGCTGAGGCTTTAGACAATAAGGGGGCATTTTATCCGATTGCAACCATTAGTGGCCGTGAATGCTGCAGTTTATGGCAGCATGCAAGCATTCAGCTGCAGGCATCTACCGCTGTTGCATATGGTATTTGGCATTATGAGTTAATTACAAAGGATGAGGAATATGTCTTTGAAAAGGGATTACCTATTCTTATTGAAGTTAGCCGTATGCTTGCCTCAAGAGGCGCCTGGAATTCTTCTCATACCAGCTACGGTTACTATGGTGTAATGGGACCGGATGAGTTCCAGATGATGGTCAACAATAACTGTTATACCAATTTTATGGGCAAGACAACCTTTGAATATACACTTGAAGTAATCGAAAGGTTAAAGAAGAAAAATCCTGCAGCTTATGAGGCAATCGCGAAAGAGAGCAGCCTTAGCATGAATGAGTGCATTGAGTGGAAGACTCTCGCTAACCATATGTTCCTTCCCTATAATGAGGAAAGTAAAATCTACGAGCAACACGAGGGTTATTTTAACCTTCCTCATATCGATGTGGATCTAATACCCACAGAGGACTTCCCGCTTTATCATCACTGGAGTTACGACAGAATTTATCGTAACGATATGATCAAGCAGCCGGATGTACTTATGATGATGCTTTTATATAATGGAAGATTTACTGATGAAGAGCTTAAGGCAAATTATGAATATTATGAGCCAAGATGCATTCATGAAAGTTCTCTTTCTCCATCGGTTCATTCTATCCTGGCAGTCCAGTTAAAGAAGCATGAGGAGGCATATCAGTTCTTCCAATTTGCAACTAGACTTGACCTGGATAATTACAATCGTAATACCTCCGAGGGATTACATACAACCTCAATTGCGGCAGCATGGATGAATATCGTATATGGTTTTGGCGGTATGCGTTCTGATCAGGAAAAACTTACGTTTAAACCTTCCATACCGAAGGCATGGAATAGTTATTCCTTCCGTATTTGCTATCAAAATGACATTATTGAGGTAAGTATTAACAAAGAGCATGCAAGTTTTACAACACTGAACGGATCAGAGATTGCGGTCATAATCTATGGTAAGGAAGTCGTTCTTAAGAAAGAAGAAACGGTAATTGAAATCCCACAGGAATGGGTTGGCTAATTGGAGGTAGGTTATGATAAGCTGGAGAATTGAAGAGGAAGGCTACAATAGAGAACGAATCTCCAATTTAGGCAACAAGTACTTAGTAGGCAATGGATATATGGGTATTCGTGGCACAATGCAGGAATATCAAAAAAGTCAGTTCCCGGCGATTAACCTGGCTGGGATCTATGACCAAGTTGGTGATGCCTGGAGAGAGCCGTTGAATGCACCCAATGGATTATATACAGAAATAACTTTTAATCAAAACGCTTATCGGCTGCCGGACGTGGAACCAGAATTTCAAAAGGTAGCAGTTAATTATCGGCATGCTATTCAGGAACGCAGGACCATATGGGCTGCCCCTGAAGGAAAGATATGTGTCTCTGCAGAAGCTTTCGCTTCGATGTATGATAAGCATCTGATTGTATTAAGATATGAGGTGCAATCGGATACTGTCGGAGAACTTACACTGATTACAGGAATTGACGGTGAGGTATGGGATATCAATGGACCGCACTACGATTGTGTGGAACATAAGGTACAGGATGAAGTATTGATATCGATTGGAACCACTCATGAATGTAAGTATAAGGTTTGTGTCAGTGAAGCTTATGGTGCAGATTTTATGGCGAGTGAAGTAAAAAGAGAGCAAGGAAGAAAAAATCTTAGAGAACTTACTCTTCAAATGGAAGCAAATAAAGTCTATACGATTTATAAATATATCGGTATCTTTACAAGTAAAGATACCGATGATTATGAAAAGTTGGCGATGGCTACGGTGACAAATGCTAAAATACAAGGATTTTCTCGAACAATGGTTGAACACAAAGAAGCCTGGGAAAAGTTATGGAACATTTCCGAGGTAGAAATAGATGGAGACGATGCTGCCATGGAGGCACTGAATTATTCCATTTATCATTTGCACTGTATTGCCCCCAGACATTCAAAAGAGCTTTCTATAGCAGCCAGAGGTTTGTCTGGACAAACATATAAGGGAGCAGTTTTTTGGGATACTGAGATGTTTATGCTGGATTTCTTCCTGTTTACAGAACCTGAAGTGGCAAAGACATTATTAAAGTATCGTATTACTACCTTAGATGGAGCGAAGAAGAAGGCGAAACACTATGGATATCAGGGTGCTTTTTACGCGTGGGAAAGCCAGGAGGGCGGTTACGATGCCTGCTCCGATTATAATGTAACGGATGTATTTACCGGCAGGCAGATGAGAACCTTCTTTAAAGATAAGCAAATACATATTTCAGCGGCTGTTGCCTATGGAATTATGAGATATGTAAATTATACAGGAAATTATGATCTCCTTTCAGAAGGTGGCGCAGAAGTAATTCTTGAGTGCGCTAAATTCTATTATGATCTTTTACTTAAAAAGGTAAATGGTAAGTATTATGAGCTTCACGATGTCATTGGGCCGGATGAATATCATGAAAGAGTGAATAACAATGCTTATACAAATCGTATGGCAAAGTACACCTTTGAAAGTGCTGTAAGAATCATTACTGAATTGCCGAAATTAAGCGCAGATACTAAGCAAATTTTACAGCAGCATTATGATTTGGATTCATTATTGTCCCTGTTTCAGGATGCTTCACAAAAGCTCTATATACCACAGCCAGATAAAGATACAGGAGTTATCCAGCAATTTGATGGATATGAGCATTTGGAAGATGTATCAATTGAAGAGGTAAAAAGTCGTCTGCTTCATGAGAAGGAGTATTGGGGAGGCGCATATGGTATAGCCACCCATACGAAAGTTATTAAGCAGGCAGATGTAGTTACGATGCTGAATTTATTTTCGGAAGAGCATGGAGAGGATGTATTGCATAAAAATTGGACTTATTATGAGCCTAGGACGGAACACGGATCTTCTCTAAGTGCTTGTATGTATGCAATACTGGCATGTAAATGTAAAATGCCAGACTGGGCATATCCCTTCTTCATGAAATCGGCAATGTCTGATATAACGCAAAAGGGGAAAGAGTGGGCAGGTCTAATTTATATTGGCGGAACTCATCCCGCTTCCTCTGGTGGAGCATATATGACGGCAATCGAAGGCTTTGCTGGGCTTCATCAGGAAGGCAATGAATTAAAAGCAAATCCATGTCTGCCCTCCAACTGGAGCAGCATGCGATTTAAGATAGTTTTTCGTGGGGAGCTGTATCAAGTATTAATCACCAGGGATAATGCCTTAATTGAGAAACTAAATTGATACATAAGAGGATGGGAGTATCTATTAAGCTAATAGAATTCAGCTAATGAGATTTAAGATTCTAATATAAGATTTTTAAAAGGCTGTTACAAAACAGTTCTATAAAGAAAGAATGTTTTGTAGCAGCCTTTTTTCTGACTACATATTAATTGCTTTTACACTGTTACGTTCAACTAAACGAATGGGAAGAATAATCTCACGATCCTGTAAAGTGTTCTTATCCAACAGATCGATTAGAAAATTAACAGCTAATTTACCTTTATAAGGTGCATCCTGGTGAATGGTTGTCAGGGTAGGTGAGGTAAGACGACATAAGTTAATATCATCGAAACCGATTACTGAGATATCATCAGGAACTTTTTTACCGGACTGCTGAATACCTGCCATGATACCAGCGGCAAGAATATCCGCAGTTGCAAATACAGCAGTGATATCACTACGTTTTGCTAATTCATGACCGAGTGCAACAGTTGTCTCCGTATCCAGCTCTTGCTCAAATACTATTTCCGACCGAAAGGATATGGAGGCTTCAGCTAAAGCTTTTTTATATCCCAGGAAACGTTCAGATACAACGCCTCGGTTTTTGATTGTAGGTGAAGCAAAGGCAATATTACGGTGACCATGGTCAATTAAGTACCTGGTTGCTGTATAACCGCCATTGAAGTCTTCAAGACCAATGTTACACATTTTTGATGGTGGTACATAACTATCGATCAGTACAATCGGTATATTTAATTCATTTAAAGCATCGTAAAATTCATCTTCAAATACACCAGTGAAGAACAGGCCGTCGACATTCCAATTTCTGAGAAAAGACACCATGTCAGAGGTTGATTCAACTGCACGAAGCATTAAATAATAACCATTTTCACGTAAGGTTTTCTCAATGGAACCAATGAATGCGGAGTGGAAGGGATCTTCTACGATAGTTTCTTTTGTATTTGCCGTTAAATGGCTTATCATTCCAATCACTTTAGAGGAGCTGGATACTAAAGAACGTGCGGACATATTAGGAACATAACCTAATCGATCAATCGCTTCGTTAATTCGTTCAATTGTCTCTGCTGAGACGCGGCCGGATTTGCCATGGATTACATTCGATACTGTAGTAGCACTTACACCAACAATACTTGCTATATCTTTTATCGTTGACATACTTATGTTCCTTTCTCGTAAGTTTAATGTTAAACTACTGAACTTAGTCTAACATATGCTTGCAAAATTGTACAGATGGAAGTGAATAAATATTAATGAACCCAATAAAACAAAGGAGTGAGAAGAAATTGATTAAAGGAGTAATTTTTGATTTGGATGGAGTTTTGGTCTCCACGGATGAACTTCATTTTAAGGCATGGAAAAAGCTTGCTGAAGAACTTGGAATACATAATTTTACCAAGGAGGATAACCAGAGACAAAAGGGTGTCAGCCGTATGGAGTCACTGGAGGTGGTACTGGAAAAAACAGATCATTTTTATAGTGAAGCAGAGAAGCTGGTATTTGCAGAAAGAAAGAACAGTTACTACGTGGATTATCTTCAAGAATTGAATGAGAATGCGGTTCTAAAAGATGTAATAGTAACCTTGAAGCAGCTAAAAGAATGGGGTATCTTAATTGGTATTGGATCAGCAAGTAAAAATACGCCAATGATACTGGAGAAAACTGGTTTGAATACTTACATTGATCAAGTCAGCTGTGGCCTTGATACCACAAAATCAAAGCCGGATCCAGAGGTGTTTTTAATTGCTGCAAGAAAATTAAAGCTACCCGCGGAGGAATGCCTGGTAGTTGAGGATTCTGAGGCTGGAATTGTAGCAGCTAAGGCAGCTAATATGAAGTCACTTGGAGTTGGACCAGAACATCTGGAACTTGGTGCAGATTACGAATCTTATACACTTCAAAGCAATGTGGAGTGGGATTACATATTACAAAGATAAGATAGGAGGTTGTTTTATGAAGAAAAAGAATATTGGTTTAGCTATAGCGGAATGGATACTCTTACTCGGTCTTGCAGGGGTTCTTGTTTGGTTGGGATTATCAACGAAGGAAAGACAAGAGGCTGTGGAGTCTATGACGGACATGAGTACTTCCAAGTTGGTGCTTTATGAGGGTCCAAAATCACTCAAAGATGCAACAGACGAGGATTTAAAAACAGCAAGTGAGGAAGATAGAGATTTCTCTTTAATGCATAGCACAAATACCATGATTAAAGTAAATGGATATGATACCTATGTTTATGAAACAAATGTAAATCATAATAGAACGTGGTCGGCAGATTATAAGCCAGTTCAATCCAGAACCCCAATTACCTATTTTGATTTTGAGGGTATTGCAAATATTGAGGTAAATGTTCCTGCAATTGACCTTAAAACGGTGAAGATCAGTCCGGTAAGTTATGGAATTGAACCAGTGATTGATAAAGAAAAACACACAGTTTCCTTTACAGTTACTACTCCAGATACCTACACAGTTACTTTTAATGACTCACCTGCACGTGCAATTCACATCTTTGCAAATCCATTGGAAGTAAATCCTCCTAAGGATGGTGATGAAAATGTTGTATACATCGGACCTGGAGAATGGAAGGCAGAATCCATTATCTTAGAAGATAATCAAACACTTTATCTTGCAGGCGGAGCTGTAGTTCATGGAATGATTCAAGCAAATTATGCATCCAATATCAAGGTTATGGGTAGAGGTATCGTAGATGGTTCCTTCTATAAAACCTGGATGGGCAAAACAGCTTATGTTCCTCTAAAATTTGATAACTGTGATGGAGTAGAAATTCATGATATTATCGTGCTCAATCCAAATGCCTGGGTATGTTCTGCACTTTCTTCTAAGAACGGCCTGATTGATGGAATTAAGATTATTTCTTCCAGACCGAACGGAGATGGAATTACCTTGCAGTCCTGTGAAAACTATACCGTTCAGAACTCCTTTGTTAGAAGCTGGGATGACTCCCTCGTTGTTAAGAATTATGCTGGTAATTCCAAGGATATAACCTTTAAGAATAATCAGTTATGGACTGATTTAGCACAATCCATGGAGCTTGGCTATGAAACGAATAAGGGAAGCAGGGAAGATGCACAAATCAGTAATATAACTTTCGAAGATATCTTAGTCCTTAATAATTTCCATAAACCAGTAATTTCTGTTCATAATGCGGATGACGCAACAATCACAGATGTTGTCTTTAGAAATATTACCGTTGAAAATGCGCAGGTAGGATCCGGTGATGGAGAAGAAATACCTTATCTGATCGATTTCAATATAGCAGATAGTTCTAATTGGTCCACAACAAAAGAAAGAGGTCAAATTAGAAATGTGTTGATTGATGGAGTAACAGTATTATCAGGTCGTTTTAATGAATCAAGAATTCATGGCTATGATGAGACACATACCGTAGAAGATATCACAATTAAGAACCTTACAATTCTTGGTGAGAAGATTACCAGCTTTGAACAGGGTAAATTTGATATTGATGAAGCTTCTACTAAAAATCTGGTTATTGAATAACAGGTGAAGCTGCCTGGCAGCGGATTGGAGGATTATGAAGATTATAAAAATATTAAGAAGATTTGTTATCGTTTTATTATTTATTGCAATCATTGCACTTGCAGTATATAAGCAAAAAAGTATTGTTGAACCACCTCAAGATATACCGGCGGCTAATGTAACAGTTAATGAAGCAAGAGATCAAACAGAAGCAGAGGAACATCCAGCCTTCATTAAAGAGGAGTATGTTGCAGTGCTTCCAGAGGGTACAAATGTTGCAGTTGGCAAGAGTATAGAAGCAAACAGCTTTACTGATGTTTATAATGCGGCAAAGGCAAATGATGGAAGTACGGATGGCGCATCTTACTGGGAGGGAACCAACGAGTATCCGAACACCCTTACAGTTGATCTTGAAAACCCAACAAAAATAAATGCAGTTCGTATTGCTCTTAACCCATTAGCAATCTGGGGTAAACGTACACAGACGATTGCAGTAAAAATAAGTGCAGATGGAACAACCTTCACTGATTTAGTTGGAACCACACAGTATATCTTTGATCCGGATACTGGCAATGAAGTACAGTTAACCTTTGCTGAAACAGAAGCTAGATTTGTACAGCTGGAAATTACAGAGAACTCAGGTGCAGGCGGTGGTCAGGTAGCAGAGTTTGAAGTATATAGTAAGAACTAAATACTGAAAGCTAGATAAAAATAATATGCCAATGAAGGAAAAGGAAGGAAAACACTTATGAAAATAAAAAGGAAAGAATCATCCTTAAAATATAATGGTCATAATTTTCATAGCATACGAACAAAGTTAATTTTAGCTTTTCTGCTTCCAGTTGTCTTCCTTATCTTTCTTGGGATACTTAGTTATCAGATGGCATCCCGAGGATTAATCAATAACTATGAATCTAATGCATTGGTCAGTCTTGACATGATGAGTGAGTACTATGAACAGGGCATGGGTAATATTTCAGAGAAGGCACTCAGCTTAACCTCGGATGAAATAGTTGTTAAGTATTACTCAGGGTATTATTCTACAAATCCTACGGAAGAGGCAAGTCGAAGTGGTGAGGTAGAAAAGAAAATCATAGCGATTGAAACAGCGGATGAATTTATTAGTGATATTTATGTCTTTGGAAACTATGGACGTCCGGTTTCTTCAGTGGGTAATATGAAAGCAGAATTCTATGAGAGCTTTTTATCCTCGGAGGAGGCAGCCAGGGTTGAAGAAGCGGGAAAAGCAGGAGTATGGTTAGGTAATCATCCGGCTATTGATGAAGCCTTCCCTAAAAAAGCTCAAAAGTTTGCATCATCCTACATAAAGAAAATAAATAATTCTAACTTTCAGCAAATTGGATATATCGTTATAGATGTAGATGTTGCTTATATTCAAAACTTACTGGAGAAGGCTAACTTTGGAGAGAATTGCATTACTGGGTATTTAACAAATGATGGGAAAGCTATCCTTAGCAGCAATTCTCCAGAGGGGTTTGATATTACGAAGGAAGAATTCTATCAAACAGTAATAAAAGATCAGGAAACCACCTTGGCATCTGATTATGTTACGTATCAGGGGGAGAGTTATTTATTCATATATTCTAAGTTAGATATCGGTGATTCCATTGTATTTGCTTTAATTCCAGAGACGGATGTGACCAGTCAGGCTGAAAGTGTTAAGCTTGTTACACTACTTATTGTCATATTCACAAGTATTTTAGCCCTTTGCATTGGGATATTAATATCCAACGGAATAAGTAAAACAATACGCAAGACGAATCAGGTTATGACACAGGTAGCAGAAGGTAATCTTAAAGTCAATATGAATATTAAGCGCAAGGATGAGTTTCGTAAGCTGGGGCAGAGCATTAATCATATGTTATCCAGTATGAAATCCTTAATTGATAAGACGATTGGTGTAAGTAACACCACAGCAAATTCTGCAGATGAGGTATCAGAGGCATCAAAAGCATTGCTGGTTACTTCGAAAAATATTGCAAATGCTATAGCAGACATCGAACAAGGTGTTCAGCAACAGGCAAATGATGCAGAAAACTGTTTACTTCGTATGTCGGAGCTTTCAGAACAAATTAATGTAGTTTATGAGAGCACCAACGAGATTGAAAAGATAGCGGACAAAACACGAAGTACAGTTGGAAATGGATTTGATTCCATTCGAGATTTAACAGAGAAACAAAAAGATACTGTAGAAATTACAGAATCCATTATGGTGGATATTAATAACCTTGAGGCAGAATCAGGAGCGATCATTGACATTATCAATACAATGAATGAAATAACCGAACAAACAAATTTATTGTCTCTTAATGCTATGATAGAAGCAGCCAGAGCAGGGGAATTTGGAAAAGGCTTTGCAGTAGTAGCGGATGAAATACGTAAATTAGCAGAAAAGTCCGCCAATGAAGCTAAGAACATTAATCAGATTATTGATAATATCCAGCTACGAACGAAGAAGACTCTGGAGACAGCAAGGCGGGCGGAAAGTATTGTTGCTGACCAGGATAATACCCTGAAGACAACGCTGATGAATTTCGGGCTGATTAATGATCACGTGGGTAATCTGACAAATAACCTGAATAAGATATCTAAGGGTATTGAAGCGATTGCACAGGCGAAAGAGGATACCTTAAGCGCTATTGAGAGCATATCTTCCACACTGGAAGAGACAGTTGCTGCCTCCACAGAGGTTGGAGCAACTGCAGATAATCAGCTGGAAACGGTGAAGAGATTAAATAATGCAGCAGAACAGATGAATAGTGATGCAAACAATCTAAAAGAAACCGTAAGCATATTCGTTATTTAAATTATGTTAAGACCTAATTTCTAGGAAGTACAGCCTTTAAAAGGTCTTCTTAGAAAAGTGTATGATAAAAATCTTCCATGAAAGCGGCAGTCTGTATTAAACTCGTAATATGCTTATGAGTTTAATACAGACTGCCGCTTTTATAGTAATATATATCGAATGATAAGATTATTTGCAGGTATTAAATAAGGTGCTAAAGACGGTTGCATGGTTTTGTTCATCTACCATTATCATAAAATAAGTGTCAATAATTAACTGGTCCATGGTAATAAGCTGCATATTACGATAAAATAGGACTGTCTCTAATTCACCAGTCATGGCCATTAGCAAACCATCCTTATAACAGGGATAACATACAGGAATAACTTTATAAGGAGGTACCTCATCCGTGTAATAGCAGTAAAGCTTTGTTAATATCTGAAGGTGAATCCTTTCATCTTCAATGATGGACTCGATGAAATCACGATGTAGTTTATTTGGGGCATCCTTTAATAGATGGCAATAAAAATCGATTGCGGTAGCTTCATCTACTATTGATTTATGGATATCGCAGAGAATTTGATCAAATGGTTTGGGACCTTTTAAAGGAAGGCTTGGAATTTGAACGTAATTGCAGAATTTGCAATCACATTTAGAAGAGCCTTCAGAAGGACGGTATAGGAACATAGCGTTACCTCCTATTATGAGAGATTATATATTATTTTGTTATATAATATGGTATGATATTTTGTAAAATAAGTGCATTAATAATCAGAAATTGTTAATCATTATCATATTTTGAAGCTGCCTGAAGTAACAAGAAAGTCATTTATATCGAATTTGTGTCGAAAAATGTAATATTTCGCTTGTAAGTAAGCACCAAATCAATCTTTTTTGAATATGTAATTAGTAGCAGTTTAAAAATATACTGCAATTTACTGTTGACATTTTGATTGAGACGAAAGGTGTGAAAACTTATGGGTGTAACTACACGGTATAGTGATGTTAATAAATTAAATAAATTAGTACAAACAATGCTGAAGCTTGCCCTTGCTGATATTAAGAAGAGTGGTGTGGAGGCAGTGGTTTATGAGACCTATCGAACACAGGACAGGCAGAACTATCTATATTGTCAGGGTAGAACTGTACAGGAATGTGTGAGTGCAGGTATTAGTAAAACCTTTGCGAAACAGTACAGTAAGCCAGAAAAGAAGAAGGTGACCTGGACGTTAAAGAGCATGCATACTAAGAAAAAGGCGGTTGATGTAGTACCGGTAATAAAAGGCAAGCTCACCTGGAACCACACTGCGAAGGAACAGTTAACTATCGTAAAAATTATGTCTTCTTACGGATTTGAGTGCGGTGCGAATTGGGTTAAAGTAAAGGATGCAACCCATTATCAGGTTAATGGCAGCTTTACAAATTTATTTGATGAAAAGCATAATAACACCTATGTTACAAAGGTAATACAAGCAGCTTTAAACAAAAAAATTAAGGCGGGTTTAAAAGTTGATGGTATCTGGGGTAAGAAAACCACGGATGCGGTTAATAAATTCAGGAAATCCATGAAGTATAAGACTGCGCTGGGACAGTTAGGTGCAGTTGGATTAGAAGCATTGCTGAAATAAATGATTTATTAAAGATTTTAGAAAACAATAGAGAGAGAAAGGATTAAGTGCTACAATGTAAATATTGTAGCACTTAATCTACCATAATATAAAAAGATAGCAAGAATAAGTTATAAAGGTATAAGATTTTATCTCACTTAACTTTGTGCCTGCGGTCAAAAATTGCTGGTATTGTGAAAGGCATATACTATTTATGAAGAGAAGCTGGAAGCTTTATTGGACACTATTTACCTCAACCTTTTCTCTAAGTGCATTTACCATAGGAGGAGGTTATGTTATTGTTCCATTAATGAAAAAGAGATTTGTTGATAAATTAGACTGGATTGAGGAAGATGAAATGCTTAATCTGGTAGCAATCGCTCAATCGTCACCAGGTGCAATCGCAATTAATGCATCGATTTTAATCGGTTATCGAATGGCAGGAGTATTGGGAGCTGTGATAACGGTATTTGGAACTGTTATTCCGCCTTTGATTACAATTACTATAATTTCATATTTTTACAATGCGTTTCGATCCAGCGAAATAATAAGTGCTTTGTTAAAAGGCATGCAGGCAGGAGTAACTGCCGTAATTGCAGATGTTGTGTTGGATATGGGCGGTGTAATAGTAAAAGGGAAACAAATATTATCAATTCTTATGATGATAGGAGCATTTGCAGCTGCCTTTATTTTTGAGGTAAATGCTGTTTTGATAATTCTGATATGTGCAGCGATTGGCTTGGTCACAGTGCTTATTCGAGAAAAATCGGGTAAGGGGGTAATTAAGCGATGATATACATTAAGCTGCTGATTAGTTTTTTGCAGATTGGATTATTTAGCATTGGTGGTGGATATGCGGCACTACCATTGATACAAGAACAGGTAGTTGATACTAATAAGTGGCTAACAAGGGCAGAGTTTACAGATTTAATTACGATTTCTCCGATGACACCTGGACCGATTGCAATTAGTTCAGCTATTTTTGTTGGCAATAGGGTTGCAGGTTTTAGTGGATCTATGATAGCCGTTTTTGGATGTATTCTGCCGTCCTTTTTAATTGTTCTCTTATTAGCACATCTTTATTATAAATACAAGAATCTAACGACCCTGCAGGGTGTTTTAGGAGGAATTAGTCCTGCTGTGGTAGCTTTGATAGCATCCGCGGGTATGTCCATCCTTATCACAACATTATGGGGCGGAGAAAAGTTGAATTACCATCTATCAGAAATAGATTATGTAGCAGCAACGCTGTTCCTGCTTAGTTTTATTGTGATTAGAAAATTTAAAATTAATCCGGTTTGGATTATGTTGGGATCAGGCTTTATAAGTGTTATATTTTTCTATTTCATTGGCTAGTAACTATTACTTATCTTTAGCTCAAAATATGTCGACAAATCAAGAATTGAAGCGTAAGATTCTTGACACAAATGTTAGGATATTTTATCATGAATAAGGTAGATAAGGTCACAACAAAGGAGTGAATTCATGAGGTTAGTATCGTTATCAATGTTAAAACCAGAGATGAGTCTGGCTAAGGCGATATACTATGAAGATTGTCTAATTCTTCGTGCTGGCGTTACAGACTTGCAGCGTTTTCAGAAAAGCCTCAAAAGGCTTGGCATTGATTACGTTTATGTAGAGGATGAAAAAAGTGAGGGGATCGAAATTCCCGACGCTATTTCAGAAGAAACCAGAGTAAACTGTAAAAAAATACTGCGACAGACAATCGATGATTTTGAAACCAAAGCTATCATAGATATCAAGAATATGTCCACTACAATAAATTCAGTTATAGATGAAATACTTGCAAATCCTGATGTGCAAATAAGTCTTAATGATATTAGCGCCACGGATGAGTATACTTTCTCGCATTCTGTAAGTACAACAGTATATTCGTTATTAATTGCAAACCAATTAGGTTATAGCAGATCCATGCTTGAAAAACTGGCGGCAGGAACCATATTGCATGATATTGGTAAAATTTTATTAGATCAAAGCATCTTAAATAAGGTTGATAAATTGACTAATGATGAATTTGAATATATCAAGACGCATACTACCGTGGGTTATGAAAGTTTAAAAAGATGTGTTAATCTGACTGAACTTTCCAGGATTATTGCACTACAACACCATGAGCGAATGGATGGATCAGGATATCCTAACGGTTTGATGGCAGGAGAGTTGCATGAATTTGCAAGAATAGCTGCTGTAGCCGATGTGTATGATGCATTGGTTTCCAATCGATGCTACCGTGGAAGATGGAGTTCTAATAATGCAGTGAATTACTTAGTAAAAAATGCAGAAACTCAGTTTGATTTAAAATTGGTATCTATATTCATTAAACAAATAGCTATCTATCCAAATGGTTCCATGGTTCGCTTATCGGATCAAAAAATAGCAATTGTTAAGGAGCAGAATATTAACTTTCCCCTAAGACCAATTGTGCGTGTGATTGCGGACAAAAATGGCAATGATATTGAGATGTATGAGATAGATATGATGAAAGTATTGTCAATAACTATCATAGAATCAGAGCTGGAAATGAATAACTCCCTGTCCTAAGGACAGGGAGTTACTTTTAAGAATTCTTTATTAAACTGTTTATTATCTGTTTTTGCTGGCTATTCGAATTTTTGCATTCGATGGAATTTGAATTGCACGTTGCAGAGGAACCCAAATGAAAGCTGCAATCATAAAATCCAAAATACTGTGTATGGTGCCGCCAACACCAACAAGGCCAAGCACTACTCTAACAAAATCAGAAGAAGTTTCACCAAAGAAATAAAAGAGACTTACAACAATTACTTCAGCGGCAGCGTGGATCACCGATATAATAACAACAAAAGGTATAGCAGTCTTAAGAGACAATAATATATTATTGTTCTTTTTAAGTATATAAGCACCGATAACTGCAAAGATAACATGAGTTAAGGCTCTGATTACGATAACTGGCGGGTATGCAGCCAGGAACCCAAGTGCAGTGATTAAGGATACAAATAATGCAGTAACCGGGGAGATAAACATAGCAATAAAGATTGGTACATGGACACCCAGTGTAAAGGAAGCCGGGTCCAAACGGATTTTAAGCGGTGAATAAAGAGGAATTAAAATTCCAATGGTACTAAGTAGTGCGGCAATTGCCATCGTGTAAACTTTCCTTGAACTGTTTGTCATAACATACCCTTCCTTTTTAAAAATATTATATTGCTGACTTGATAGCTGTCTTGTCAGCTGTAATTATATATGAAAAGGTAAACCATGTCAATGTGAAAGTTACACCACACCATCTTTTCGATTAACATCTATTTTAACTGTTTCTATATGGAAGCGGATATAATAAACCATAAATAGAACCACAAAAAAGCCAATTAAATTAAGAATCTGCTGAGCATATATCTTCTGTCCATAGACATAAAGCGATAGGGACTGAAGATATCCAAGTAGTTGTCCTCCCAGAATAGATACCAAAAAGCCAAACAGACCAGAAAGGGAGGAGGTAATGGTTAACCAGGTCATTCGTTTTTCACCCTGAAAGAAATCTAATTGAATTCCAAATAAGCCGATACCTAAAAACGCCCAAGCTGTAGAAGATAGGAAGGCACTTAGGACAAGCATAGGATAAGCATTAAAGGGCATGGTAAAGGTGGTGGACAGCATATTTAAGCCTAAAGCAAGTATGCTAAAGCGCAACAGTTTACCCATACCATGCTTATCTGCCATACGTCCAAGCTTTGGTGAAATGTAGATACGATATAAATTACATAGAAAACCAACAGACATTATGAAAGTATATGGCAAATGCAGATTATTGATCTGATAACTTGCATTAAAAGGCAGACAAATGTAGAAGGAAAGGGTATATAGGCATTGTACAGTAAAGGCTTTTCTAAATTTACGATTTTGAAAGGCTTCTTTTACTTCTGATAAGATACTCTGTTTTTGTTCAGCTACATCTAATTGCTTTGCTTTTTTAGCAAGTCGGCCATGCATTTCTTTACCTTCGGTATTTATGTAGGAAAGCTTTGGTTCCTTCATCATGGAAAGCCCAATGACATTAACTAAGGTTAAAAGAAAGATAATGACCCCAATTAGAATAAAGCCAATGAGAAGATTTCCTTTTTTAAAGAAATCCAATATCATACCACAAAGTAACATCATTGAAGAAACCACAAAAACTGCAAAGGAATCTTTTATTGAGAAATATTTGCCTCGTAGCCGGCTTGGAACCAGACTGGCAATCCATTCCTGGGAGGCAGGAATCCCAACCTGGACAAAAATCTGACCAAAAAAATAGAGCAGAATGATAAAGATTGCCTTAACAGTAGTCCCTATTGGTAACAAAGGTATGAAATACAACGCAGCAAATAAGATACGCTGCAATGCAGTGACACTAACTAGAAATTTATATTTTTTTAGTTTTTTAAAGAAATTAATTAAAAATAATTGCGATAATGCCGCCAAGCTGACTAAGGAAGTGATAATTCCGATATTAGCATCAGAAATCCCACTATAGGACATTAAGGTAGCTAAAAAAGTACCTCCGGCAAGCTGTATAATAGTTTGTGCCGCAGTATCTGAAACTGTATATTTGATACGGCTTAGTTTTAAATCTTCTTTGGATTCAGGAAGCGCCATAAAATAAATTTTCCTGATCTTTCCGATAAAATATCTATGTAAATCCATAAAGTTCATAAGCATCTGATGTAAAACCTCCAAAATAAATCACTGAACATAATTACTAAAGTTTTTTACTGCCCCTACCTATAAGTATAAGGGAAAAGATTCTGTAACTCAATGTGTTTTCGAATAAAGTTTCAGTCAAAATTATAGATAAATGGCATAGCTAGAAGAAAATACCTTGAAGCTAGCTCTTGTATTTGAGGAGGGGGGTATATTATACTTTTTTAGTAAGACAAAATGTGATAAATGACAAAAGAAAACAATAGCTGTAAGCTGCCGGGTGAAGATATGAGACATTATCACAGTGAGCGTACAGAGACAGCCAAACAAGATCGGGCGATAGAAAGAGGAAGAAATGATAGTACATAATAAAAATTTTAATATAAAACAGATTGCTGAATCGGGACAATGTTTTCGTATGAATCCAATTTGTGAGGAAGGAAAAATAAAGTATGGTCTAATTGCATATGGCAGATATCTTGAACTGGAGCAGATCGAAGAAGAGACAGTAGAACTAAGTTGCTCCAAGGAGGAGTATGAAGAGATTTGGCGGGATTACTTTGATATGGACTATGACTATCATTGGATTGTTGAAAACTTAAAGTCTGGAGAGGATCAGTTTCTAAGCCAGGCGGCAATCTATGGGCATGGTATTCGTATTTTAAAGCAAGAACCCTTTGAAGCTGCTATAAGTTTTATTATTTCCCAGAATAAGAATATACCAGCCATTAAGAGCTGTGTGGAGGCAATTTGTAATCGATATGGTGAGAAAAGTGTAAGTGCTCTTACGGGGAAAGAATACTATTCCTTTCCTTCGGCTGAGGTATTGGCAGATGCGGCTCAAGAGGATCTAAGACTATTAAAAACTGGTTATAGGGATGCATATATTATAAGTGCGGCCAGGGCAGTTACCAATGAAATAATTAATTTTACCAATTTAATAAACTGCGGCTTTGAAGAAGCTGTTGCAGAGCTTAAGAGAGTTCATGGAATTGGAGAAAAGGTGGCAAACTGTATTGCATTATACGGATTGCATCATATAGAAGGTTTTCCGGTGGATGTATGGATACTTCGAGTTCTCGAGGAAATTTATCAGAATGCCTTCGAAAAAGAGAAGTATAAAGGATATTCAGGTATTGTTCAACAATATATGTTTTATTACATGAGGCATTTAAAGGGTTTATAAATTATAAAAATTTTGCATTCATCAAGAAAGAATATTGAGCTTTCTCTTTGACAACAATATAAAGGAGATAGAAAAATCTCGAATTATGATGAAAGGTGGAATTGTAAGTATGGAAAAATCATGGGATGATAAGGGTCAAGCAAAGGAACGCAGAGTGGACCATTTAGTCAACCTCGTAGAGAAAAAAACACGAACCGAGCGACATCTGGAGGAGCATTCAGATATATCACATTCACCATCCAATATTGAGCATGCAAAGCAGGTAAATGAAGACCGCGAAAAGGAAATTTCTAATCTGAAAAACATCTTGGCTCATGGTGAAAATTGCAATAATGATTATAAAGAATGTACCGAAAAAAGACTTCGTTATACCGAAGGCTATTTGAATCATAATGCAGAGAATATGGATAAAAAATCCTTAAAAAATGCGAAAGCAAAACAGGAACATCGTAAGGAACAGTTAGATCAGTTGAAATAAATGAAAGTAAAAGAAGCAAAAGATAAAAGAAATTGAAGTATGTAAGACTATAAATATTAAAACTTAGTGGGAGTAATCCTAAAGTAACTGCTTTAGATTACTCCCGCTTTGCTATAACTTAAGGTACTAAACGCTTAATATCTCTAGGGAATAGAGTTGAATAACGAACATTAT
Organism: Mobilitalea sp.; assembly: GCA_047606065.1. Lineage (GTDB taxonomy): Bacteria > Bacillota > Clostridia > Lachnospirales > Lachnospiraceae > Mobilitalea. The sequence continues at coordinate 16,710 of JASGEU010000116.1, read as the reverse complement.
TCTGGTCTAATAGTTTGCTTGTAAATCGTTCTAATCCAAGGCCAAGACCTCCATGTGGAGGGATGCCGTACTTATGAAGCATTAAATAACTTTCAAAGGCTTCGGGATTCATGCCGCGTCTTTGTAACTTTTTAACTTGTTCCTCGTAATTATGGATTCTTTGGCCGCCAGTGGTAATTTCGAGACCACGAAATAGCAGGTCAAAGCTACAGGTTACTTCTGGATTTAAAGGGTCTTCCATCGCATAGAAAGGGCGTTTTTTTGTAGGATAGTGAGTAACGAATACAAATTCACTTCCATGTTTCTTCTTCATTATTTCATAAAGAAGCTTCTCCTCCTCAGGTTCAAAATCCTCAAAATCTGTTATTGCTCTCTTATATTCTGCGGATACCAGTTGCTTTGCCTGCTCGAAAGTTACAACAGGGATGTTGGAGGCATCCGGTAAAGATACCTTAAGCAGCATAAGTTCCTGGGTGTATTCTTTTTGCAGAAACTCTAAGGTATACTGCAGCATAGCCGTTTCCAGTTGCATTAATTCTATATAACTGGTCAGATAACCCATCTCCAGATCCACGCTGATGTATTCATTCAAATGTCTGGAGGTATCATGCTTTTCTGCACGGAATACCGGCGCTATCTCAAAGACCTTTTCATAGACACCCACCATCATCTGCTTATAAAATTGAGGGCTCTGTGCCAGATAGGCTTCGCGTCCAAAATAGCCGAGCTGAAAGATATTTGCACCGCCTTCTGCTCCCGCATACACGATTTTAGGAGTATGAATTTCTGTAAACTGTAAAGAAGTTAAGAAATCACGAAAACCGCGTTGAATTCCCTCCTGCAATTTGAAGATGGCGCGTTCCTTTTCGTTACGAAGCGTAATTGGACGATAGTCGAGCAGGGTATCGAGGGAGGCTTCTATTTTCTTCTGGTTGATGACAATCGGTAATTCCTGTGACGGCGCAGAAAGAACTTCGATCTGTGTAAGGCGCAGTTCAAAGCCGCTTTTGGAGCGTTCGTCCGAAATTACTTCGCCATTTGCAATAATGGAGGTTTCTTCTTTCAGTTGATCTATTGAAAAATTACTGAATTCTTCACTATAAATGCATTGAAGCATAAGTCTTCTACATCTTAGTACAATAAAAGCAAAACCACTCATTTTTCTTATTTTATAAACCGAACCATAGAGTTTCACTGTTTTCCCAATATAATTATTTAATTCCTCAGGATTAATAAATTCCTTTTCTATTTTTCCATTCATGTAATGCATAATCTTCACCCCTTCATGATTTGTAGTAGTGTTAAAGCAAAATCTATATGTGAGAGAAACTGGAATCCATTCCGACATAATCTGTATGTCTCAAAGTATCACAACCTTTCATTGTAAAAAATCTAATTAGCCTTTAAAGAAATGGCAGTTCGTTGCTAAAAAAGCATATAAAAAGACCACAATGGTATAATTTTAAATAAAATTCACCAATGTGGTCTTCCATAATATAACAACACAGTTATCCATATAGCATAAATATGTTGTTTCCACATAGGCACAAGACAATAAGCACTTGCACCTATGATTAATTCATAGCTGCAAGCGCTAACGATCGTCGTCCCTATTTAAGTAACTATATACAAATGACAACATAGAATCAGCTCACTTTCTAGATTTTCAAAAAGGTTAACACATAAATTTACAGATGTCAATTTAAAATACAAATAAGATTAGAAGGTTTAAACATTCCTGTCAGTTCCATAACATAATTATTTTTCCAGTAATTGAATTGTTTCCTCTAAGGATAAAAGTTTAGCATAACGGTTATTCCACATATAATGATTATAGTATTCATAGAGCTTTTCAGCTGTTAAATACTCATTGTCAAAGGTGGAATTGGTTGCTTCGGGGATAATAACCTGATAGCCATGTTCAAAGGCACCTTTGCAGGTTGCATCGATGCAGTAATCAGTTTGCAAACCAACGAGAACAAGGGTGGTTATGTTCTTTGAAGAAAGATAATCCTTTAATTCAGTTTTGACAAAGGCACTGTTAAAGTTCTTTTCTATTATTTTCTCATTGTGTATAGGCGAAATTGGAGCATAGATTTGCCAACCTTCTAAACCATGTTCAAATTCACTGCCTGTTTCCTCATGTTGTACATAGATGACTTCTTTGTTATTCTCTCTGGCCGCTGAAAGTAAACTTTGAATATTTGTTATTACTTTCTTCTCATTGTAAGGATGTTCATTCACAATTGCGTTCTGCACATCAACAACTAATAATGCAATGTTACTCATTTGTTTATCCACCTTTCTGCTGTGTTTTTTCAATTACCAATACGTTATTACCCATATAAATAATGTATACTATAACCCTTTAAGTTACAATCCCTGCAATTAGAAAAGCTTCCTGCTGCATCAGGTGAATTGAACTTTAGTTTTGACAAATACTATAGAAACGATTATAATGGTGGCTGTGAAAGATTATATCGGTTTATGTTAATTTTTAAAATAAATAATTTTAACGGAGGATATCAAAATGGCATTAGTATCAGCAAAAGAAATGCTTACCAAAGCAAAACAAGGCAAATATGCAGTTGGCCAGTTCAACATCAATAACCTAGAATGGACAAAAGCTGTTTTATTAACAGCAGAAGAGTTAAAATCACCAGTAATTCTCGGAGTTTCCGAAGGAGCTGGTAAATATATGTGTGGATATAAGACTGTAGTTGGTATGGTAAATGGAATGATCGAGGAATTAAAGATTACTGTTCCTGTAGCACTTCATTTAGATCACGGCAGCTATGACGGTGCAATTGCATGTATCAACGCAGGTTTTTCATCCGTAATGTTTGATGGTTCTCATTATCCAATCGCTGAGAACATTGAGAAGACAACAGATTTAGTTGCAATTTGTGAAAGCAAAGGCATTTCTATTGAAGCAGAAGTTGGTTCCATCGGCGGAGAAGAAGATGGCGTAGTTGGTGCTGGTGAATGTGCTGATCCAGATGAGTGTAAAGCTATTGCTGATCTTGGCGTAACTATGTTAGCAGCAGGTATTGGTAATATTCATGGTAAATATCCAGAGAACTGGCCAGGACTTAGCTTTGAGACCTTGGCAGCAGTTCAGGAGAAAACAGGTGAAATGCCTTTAGTGCTTCATGGTGGTACTGGTATTCCAGCAGATATGATTAAGAAAGCAATCACCCTCGGCGTTGCTAAGATCAATGTTAACACAGAATGCCAATTAGCATTCCAGGAAGCAACACGTAAATACATTGAAGAAGGTAAGGACTTAAAGGGTAAAGGATTTGACCCTCGTAAGTTATTAGCTCCTGGCTTTGAAGCTATCAAGGCAACTGTAAAAGATAAAATGGAGTTATTCGGTTCCGTTGGTCAAGCATAATTAAACTCTGAATGTTTTAGTTATCTGCCATAGATAAATCAACATATGTGGATATAGAATAAGAATAGTCTTAAGGTCATTCCTTCTGGAATTGCTTTAAGGCTATTTTTGTTTTCAAAAAGAGCTTATCATTTTGAAAATTTATGGTATAATAGTATTGATGTAAATATATGGCAATGCATCATACAATAAGGAAAGGATGAAAAACTATGGGATTGATAACAACCAAAGAAATGTTTCAAAAAGCTTATGCTGGAGGCTATGCAATTGGGGCCTTTAACGTAAACAACATGGAAATCGTACAGGGAATTACAGAAGCAGCGAAAGAAGAAAATGCTCCGATTATACTTCAAGTTTCAGCAGGGGCTAGAAAATATGCGAAACATGCTTATTTGATTAAACTGGTAGAAGCAGCTTTACAAGATACAGACCTACCGATTGCACTTCATTTGGATCATGGAGATGACTTTGAGATTTGCAAGGCATGTATTGATGGTGGGTTCTCGTCCGTTATGATTGATGGTTCAAAGCATAGTTTTGAAGATAATATTGCACTTACAAAGAGAGTTGTTGAGTATGCACATGCTCATGGCTGTGTTGTAGAAGGTGAACTTGGTAAATTAGCTGGTATTGAAGATGATGTAAATGTATCAGCAGCAGATGCTTCTTATACAAGACCGGAAGAGGTGGAAGAGTTTGTTTCACGTACAGGTGTTGATTCTTTAGCAATAGCTATCGGTACCAGTCATGGTGCCTTCAAATTTAAGCCCGGTCAGAAACCACAGCTTCGTTTTGACATCCTGGCAGAAGTTGAGAAAAGACTTCCAAACTTTCCAATTGTATTACATGGAGCATCCTCTGTTTCACAGGAATATGTGGAGATTATTAAACGTTTTGGCGGTAAGTTAGATGATGCAATCGGTATTCCGGAAGAGATGTTAAGACAGGCAGCAGGTATGGCTGTATGTAAGATTAATATTGACTCCGATTTAAGACTTGCATTTACTGCAGGTGTCAGAGAGTACTTTGCAACGAATCCAAGCCATTTTGATCCAAGACAATATCTCACACCAGCAAGAAATAATATCAAAGCGGTTGTAAAGCATAAGATCGTAAATGTTCTGGGTTGTTCAGGAGCTGCGGCAGAGTTATAAGAAACATAAAAGTGAGGAATACATATATATAAAAAGTGACATCTCGGTTAGTGTATGTTTTTGATATTAGTTATCTGATTAAAATCTAAGAAAGGGAAATGTCACTATTATGGTGGCATTTCCCTTTTTTCTAAAACAAGGAACACTGAATGATTAAGTCATCTTCCCGAACGACTTCCAATAGAGCCTCCGGATGGAGAGGGCGGCTATAAATATAACCTTGAACAATATCACAGTGTTTTAATCTCAATAGAGCTAACTGGTCCTCGTGTTCTACACCTTCCGCCACAACCTTGATATCCAGGCTATGGGCTAATTGAATGATGGATTCAGCAATGCAGGAATCTTTATCATTAATGCAAATATTATCAATAAATGATTTATCAATCTTTAAAGTATCAATTGGCATCTTAGTAAGATAATTCAGTGAGGAGTAACCGGTTCCAAAGTCATCCAAAGAGATACGAACACCCAGATCCTGAAGGTTATTTAACAGCTTGGTAGCATCCATTAAGGAGCAGACTAAGGTACTTTCTGTAATTTCAAGCTCCAGATATTGTGGAGGCAGCATAGTTTCTTCCAAAATGTCGGATAATAACGGAACAAAACCCGGACGATTGATTTGAACGGAAGAAATGTTAACCGACACTGGTCTCGGGGTGATACCTAAGTCAATGATCTTCTTATTAAAGAGGCAGACCTCACGAATTAGCCAGGAGCTTAACTCGATGATTAAGCCACTTTCTTCTGCAATAGGAATGAACTCAACTGGTGAAATATTACCTAAACGCTCACTGCGAATTCTCATAAGTGCTTCATAACCAATTACATTATTTGTGCTAATCTCCATTAAAGGCTGATATTGTATGTAGATTTCTTTATTCTCAATAGCATTTCGAAGAACCTCTACAATGATTGTATTGCGGTTTAATTCTTCTTCCATTGTCTTATCAAACAGAGTAAATTTGTTCTTACCTGTATCCTTTGATTTATACATGGCTATATCAGCATTTTTAATGAGGGCGTTCGGTAATAAACCATTCTCTGGGAAGATGGAGATACCAATGCTCATAGAAACATAGACAATCTCACCATCTAAATCAAGTGGATTTTTACATTGTTCAACAATCTGTCCTGCAAATATTACTGCTTCATCAGGAGTAACATTTTCTTTAAATATTAAGAACTCATCGCCACCGGCTCTTGCCAGCATGCCATCAAAACCAATAATAGAGGACAGCAGTTGTGTGGATTTTATAAGCAGAGCATCACCGTATTCATGACCTAAGGTATCATTGATGGTCTTAAAATTATCCAAATCAACAAAATATACAGCATTCATGTTATTATCTGCAGAAGATGACAGAACAGCATTAACATATTCAAGGAAGGCAAGCTTATTGGGCAGGCTGGTCAAAGTATCATGATATGCAAGATACTCGATATGATCATAATTTGAACGAAGCTGCTCTTCGTTCAATAATAGCTCTTCATGCATCGATTCCAGGTCATCGTAATTTGTTTTTATAATATGCAGCATTTTATTAAAATTCTTTGATAACTCTCCAAGTTCGTTATTGCTTTTAATGTTAGATTGCACGGTTAGATTACCGTCGGAGGCGGTTCTCATAGCATCTCTAAGTGCAATAATCGGTGCAGAGAAATTTTTTGAAAAAATATCAGCAAAGAATAATATTATAATAAAGGATGTGACAATGACAACTGCAAACAGTATAAATAAAAACCTTGTAATTTCAGTAATCTCTGAAACATCCTGTTTTAGCATGAGGGTCCAGTTAAGATCGGGAATTATGCTATATCCAAATACTTGTTTTTGACCATCAAAGTAATATTCAAAGGCTCCGTTATCTTCAATGGTACCAAGTTGATAATCACTAATGATATGTGCTAAACGTTCAGAATTTATTGTAGTACCAATTAACTGCATATTGGGGTGATAGATTATCTTTCCGTTCTGGTCTAATAGTATGCTATCGCCGGATTCTCCAATAGAAATGGAATTTAAAAATCCATAAAGAAAGGAAATATCAATTGTATTAATGACACATCCTATCATAGATTTGGTTTCGGGTTCAATAATAGGAGATCCAATGTCCAAAGTGTAGTGAATTTCATCATCAATTAAGAGAGGTTTAATTCCATCGATGCCAACAGAGGTCGACTTCGTTGAAAAAATATAATCTATGGTAATATTAGACTTGGTATCGCTTTCAATTAATGTTGTATCTGAACTGGCAATCATCTCATTGTCAGCATTATAAACTGAAATGCGAATGCAATTATCATAACTTTCACAACGGGATTGCAATAAGGATACTACGGCATCGTGATTAACTTGACTCAAGGCTTTGCCTTCGGTTACTGCATCAATAAGCTCATCCTGAATGGATATAAGATATAGTTCACGCACCTGAGCTTGAATCTTAGCTTCCAGGCCACTAACGCAGTTCTCGGCTGTTTGCTTAAGATTATCAGTATTGACAGATAGCATCTTATCAGTAAGGAAAACAAGAGCAATAAGAGAAACAAGGATTAGCGGTATCATGGAGGATGTAATAAGCAATATGTGTAGGGATTTTCTAATAGACATAAGTTAATAACCTCCGACATTAGTGAACATTTCCAATACAAACAATAGCTGTTAATATTTTACCAATTATATCATGAATATGCAATGCAATTTATAAATTAAGGTATTTCATGCAAAATCTACATCAATTTCTTGTCTATAATTCACAAATTCTTAGTTTTTTCACAAATAAATCTGAAAAAAAGACAATCTACTGCTATTTAAATAGAATTTATAATCATGAATTATTTCTTAAATACTTAGATTTTAGTTGAAATGAGGGGCTTTTAAGGGTATACTTTAAATGTTATAAATGGGGCAAGACATTTTATGGATTTGCCGCATCACAGACGTTAACAGCGTGAGAAAGCAGGATATATTAAACATGTATAAATTGATTGCAGAGGATGGCAGTGCCAAAAGCGGCGAATTTACTACTGTCCATGGAACAATACAGACCCCGGTATTTATGAATGTTGGTACGACAGCCGCAATTAAAGGAGCGGTTTCGACAGCTGATCTTCAAGAAATCGGGACCCAGGTTGAATTATCGAATACCTATCACCTTCACGTAAGACCAGGTGATAAAATTGTAAAGCAATTAGGTGGTCTTCATAAGTTTATGGTATGGGACAAACCTATTTTAACAGATTCCGGTGGATTTCAGGTCTTTTCCCTGGCAGGTCTTCGTAAAATTAAAGAAGAAGGGGTATACTTTAGCTCACATATTGATGGTCGTAAGATATTCATGGGACCAGAAGAAAGTATGCAGATACAGTCAAATCTGGCATCTACCATAGCGATGGCATTTGATGAATGTCCGCCGCATCCTGCTACCAGAGAATATATGCAAAATTCAGTCGATCGTACTACCAGATGGTTACTGCGTTGTAAGAATGAGATGGATCGCTTGAATGGTCTTGAGGATACGATTAATCCGCAACAGATGTTGTTCGGAATTAATCAGGGCGGAACCTTTGAAGATATAAGAATTGAACATGCAAAACGTATTTCCGAGATGGATCTTAACGGCTATGCCCTTGGAGGTCTGGCAGTTGGTGAGAGTCATTCGGAGATGTATCGCATCATTGAAGAGACTGTTCCATATTTACCCAGAAGAAAACCTGTGTATTTAATGGGTGTAGGAACACCGGCGAATATCCTCGAAGCGGTGGATCGCGGAGTAGATTTCTTTGACTGTGTATACCCAACCCGCAACGGAAGACATGGACATGCATATACAGGTTACGGTAAGATGAATATGTTAAATGCCAAATATGAACTTGATGAACGCCCCATTGAAGAGGGGTGCGGCTGTCCGGCTTGTAAGCATTATAGCAGAGCCTATATCAGACATCTTTTAAAGGCAAAGGAGATGCTTGGTATGCGTCTTTTAGTACTTCATAATCTGTACTTCTACAACCACATGATGGAAGAGATCAGAGAGGCCATCCGAGCAGGTCGTTATAAAGAGTATAAGAAGCAAAAGTTAGAAGGATTTGTTAGAAGCGAGGACTAGTGCGCAATCTCGTTGTTATATACGAGTGCACACCGAAAGCGATAACATTGAATTATAGAAATTATTATTCAGGAGGTTTTAAACATGAATCATCTTATATTATTAACAGGCGAAACAGCACAGACTGGTGGAAGCTCCATGCTAATTCTGGTAGGTCAGATTGCGGTACTTGGACTTTTACTCTACTTCATGCTGATTCGCCCACAGAGAAAGCAACAGAAGAAATTACAGGCATTGCTTTCAACAGTAGCTTCTGGTGACAGTGTATTGACATCTGGCGGATTTTATGGTGTTGTAATTGACGTTATGGATGAAATCGTTATTGTAGAGTTTGGTAACAATAAGAACTGCCGTATTCCAATGAAGAAGAGTGCAATCGTTGAAATTGAGAAACCAAATACAGAGAAAGCTTAATTGGTAATATACAAAGGGACGACAGAGAGGATCACTACTTCCTACACACACAGATTGACCGACAGCTTGTAATTTTTGTATGCCATTATCGAACATAAATGTTCGCTCCTGGTCATACAAAAATTACAAGCTGATCTGTCAAACAGTGCATTTTAGGAAATAGTGATCCTCTCTGTCTGTCTATGCATAAATTTGAAGACTTTATCTTTTTGGTTTTGACGAAAGAATTTAAGATAAGTAATATAGATAAAAACTAGTATGCTATATTAAACAATTTATATCAGTTCGATCTTGTATTTCTCCAGCCAATAATTAATCTGCAACAGATAAGCGATTAATTGCGGTCCAGCCATTAATTGACCGTACCACGGCTTTCCATAGTCGGAAGGGGAGGCTAAGAAGGTCTTAACTTTGTTGGTATCCAGCAGAGATTTAATCGGAGCATTTGAATCAGAGAGCACATCTAAAAGACGATTACCCAGCAATTTTTCATAATCTGGATGATAGGTCTTAGGATAGGGGCTCTTTTTTCTATACAGGATTTCATCTGGTACAAGGCCTTTTCCTGCATCTCGCAGCAGACCCTTTACAACACCATTCGGACTCTTCATTTCCCAAGGAACATTCCATACATATTCCACAATACGATGGTCTGCAAAAGGAACTCTTGCCTCTAGTCCGGTGGACATACTGCATCGATCCATACGATCCAGTAAAGTTACCATGAACCATTTAAGGTTTAGATAGGCTATTTCACGTCGTCTTGCTTCTAACTTATTTTCTCCGGGAAGCCTTGGAACTTCGGAAATGGATTTCTCATAAGCTGCCCTTACATACGCATCCAGGTCAACCTTGGAAAGTAAGTCCTGAGAAAGTAAGAGCTTCCTCGTTTCCATATTTCTAGCCCAGGGGAAGGTATCAGCATCCATTAGTTCTGGCTTATGAAACCAGGGATAACCACCAAAGATTTCATCCGCACATTCTCCTGTCAGTGTAACCTTAGTATTAGCGGCAACCTTTTTACAGAAGCATAACAGCGAGGACTCAACATCTGCCATGTTTGGAAGGTCTCTGGCATCCACTGCCTGATATAGATGATCAGCAAGATCAAAATTATCACATTCCAGATAAGTATGCTTGCTGCCAACATGATCTTTCATAATATCAACATAGGGGCGGTCCTGAGAAGGCTGAAAGGAATTTGATTTAAAATGTTTTGCATTATCCTTAAAATCGAAGGAATAGGTTTCAATTTGTTTGCCTAGTTTACCAAGTTCTTTTGCACAAATGGCTGTAACCAAACTGGAGTCCAGACCGCCAGATAAGAAGGTACAGATTGGAATATCAGAAATCATCTGACGTTTTACGGCATCATAGACCAAAAATGAGGTCTTATCTACGGTCTCCTCGTAGGAATCCAGATGTGGAGCACTGATAAGGCTCCAATAAGTACTCTGATGGATTCCTCTTTCATTAAAAATAAGCAGACTGCCAGCCAGTACTTCATGAACATTCTTAAAAACACCACTGCCATAGGATTTCGCTGGGCCGAGACCAAAGATTTCACTTAATCCGTCGGCATCTATTTGAGCTTTTACACCAGGATATTGTAAAAGTGCCTTAATCTCTGAACCAAAAATTAAAGTCCCGTCCTGTACCGTATAAAATAATGGCTTTACTCCAAAACGATCTCTTGCTAATAAAAGTGTTCGATTGCTTTCATCCCAGATTGCAAAGGAAAAGATACCATTTAATTCTTTTACAAACTCAATACCAAAGGCCATATAACCTACCAAAATAACTTCGGTATCACTATGAGATTTAAATAGATATCCCATACGAAGTAAATTATCTCTTAGTTCGGCGGTATTATATAACTCACCATTATAGATAATTGTATAGGAACAGCCAAACTTTTCTCGGGTCATAGGCTGATGACCACGACTTAAATCGATGATGGATAATCTGGTATGTGCCAGGCCGGTCTGTGCGTAAAGTTTAACGTCATCAGCATCCGGACCTCGATGTTTTAAGGACAGTTTCATATTGTTTAGTACCTCGAGCCATTTGCCCTCTTCATTCGTGTAATCAGCCCTGCAGTTACTAAAACCGGCTATTCCACACATAAAAATCCTCCATTCTTGCAAAAACTATGGATTAAAAGAAACTTGTATTTATAAGGAAGGGAGCCCTTCCTGCGATAGATCAAGCTCCCTTGCTTTCAAAGTTATTGATATGCTGGTGTTTACAATGGTGCCAGCATAATTGGCTGTAACTGTCGGCCTTCCAAAGCTTCCTCTAAGGTTGGCAGAATTAGGTCGAAGTGTGCGACCATGGAGTTTGGTTTTCCTTTATAGTTGTCTTGACCAAGAGGAACAAAGTATACATTTTTTGCATTAATTAACAAACCAATATTTTTAAGATTGTTGCTTAAAGCATCATTGGTAGAGACTGCAATAACCAATGGTCTTCCGTTTCGAAGAAGTCCTTTGGCAGCCATAAGAACAGAGGAGTCTGTTATTGCATTCGCCATCTTAGCAAGAGTGTTACCAGTACAGGGGGCAATGACAATGATATCTAACGTGTTGCTGGGACCTAATCTTTCTGCTTCCACGATGGTAGTGATAGGCTCATTTCCTGTTAACTCCCGTGCTCTTTGAATAAACTCCTGTGCTTTACCGAATCTGGTGTCTGTGGTTTGAGAACGTTCAGAGAAAATGGTATATACATTGGCGCCTTCCTTCTGGAGACGTTCAATCTCTGGGTAAATTTTATCAAAGGTGCAATAGGAGCCGGTAAAAGCGACTCCCACGTTTTTTCCACGTAAATTCATCTAATCACTTCTTTCCTTTATAAACGAATCAATTTCTGTCACTAAAATATCAGCGGAGGATCTAGGGGAAACCTTTCCTGGGAGACCAAGACAAAGCTTAGCATGAAGATTATGTCTTAGTGCATATTCATAATCTATACCACCAGGAGCAGAGGCTATATCAATAATTGTAACATCCCTTGAGGCCTGGGATAACATACTCTGATCCAGAACGAGTGCCGGAATCGTATTAAAAATAAAAGGACAGGAGGGTAATATACTCCTGATCTCGGATAACAGTATTGTCTTTAATCCAGCAGCTTCTGCATAGGCTAAAGCTTCTAAAGAACGAGCAGCTATAATAACATTCGCATCAAGACCTTTTAATTTGTCAGCAAGGACCTTTGCACAACGACCATAGCCGAGAATAAGACAGTTATTTCCATGAAGGTTAATGGGACTGTCCTTGATGGCTTCCATAATACTGCCCTCTGCAGTTGCGATTGCATTTAGTATGGTGATTTTTTCGTCCTTCATAAGATCATAAAATGGGATACCTTTTTTCTCACATTGCGATACGATTGTTTCCGGCAGAATACCAGCAATCAGAATATGCTTCTTGGTCAGGCTATTAGCTAGCATAGAGGTATTTAGTTCCATTGTGTTCGCACTGGCAATTGAGACCAGGTCTCTGGTTAAGGGGATTGGTCCAATGAGAACATTACATTGAGTAAATAATTCTTCGGGGGTATCAAGAGAAGTGCAATTTGCATGAAGTACAGGTTCTTTTATTTTATACGTATATACACGATAACCCATGTTACAGAAGCGTTCTGCCATATAGACCTGCCGCTGATCTCCGCCAAAGATACCAAGATCGAATCGCATTGACATTTAGTTCACTCCTTTATGCCACATTATATGATATTTTATGTTGTATGTGACATAAGGTGCCATATGTACAACCAGTTCATTTGGCACTTAGAATAACAAAATAAATAGCAGTAACCTGGGAGAATTTATAACTGCTAATTTTTTTGACATAAACAAATGAAAAATTTGCATGGTGCCATAGTAATGAAAAATTCAATAATATATATAAAATTTTGTTGAAAAATGGCGAATAAAAACCCCTCGCTTTTTGTAAAATAAAAGAATAGAAGGAGGGTAAAAATATGATTAAAAATAAAAAATTGCAAATTACAGCAGGTTTGATATGTACAGTCTTCGTAGTTTCCTTGTTGAGTGCCTGTGGTAATAAAAATGAGGTACCTATGGATAATGTAGATGCATATCCAGGAACTTCAGAAAAAAATTCCATTACAGTAAACATAGCCTCAGAACCACCGGAAATGTTTACCGTTACGACGACTGATACAACATCATTTTCTATCATTCGTCATGTAATAGAAAATCTGGTAACCTTGGATGAAAATGATAAAGTAGTTCCTGGAGTAGCTAAGGATTGGGATGTAAGCGATGATGGTCTGGTTTATACTTTTAATCTTCGAGAAGGTATGAAGTGGAGCAATGGTGAACCGGTAACTGCACATGACTTTGTATTTGCCTGGACTTCTCTATTAACCCCTAGCTTTGCAGCGGATTACGCTTATTTTGGATATATCTTTAAAAATGGACAGGCGTTTAATGAAGGTACAGTAGAAGCTGACCAGCTTGGCTTTAAAGCCTTTTCTGACTATAAACTCGAGGTTACTCTGGAAAATCCAGCTTCCTACTTTCTTAGTACATTAGCTTTTGGTGTACTTGCACCGTTAAATGAAAAAGCTTACAAGGAATTCGGTACAGCTTATGGTACGGATGCCAATAAGATGGTATACAACGGTGCCTATAAAATGACCAGCTGGGAGCATGAGAGTAAAATCGTCTTAGAAAAAAATACGGATTATTATGATGCGAGTAAAATAGAAGTTGAGAAGATCAACATGGTTATGATCAATGATGCAAATGCTGCATTAAATGCCTTCAGAGCAGGGGAAGTGGATGTTATTGGTCTAAATGGTGAACAATCTGCCCTTATTAAAAGTGAAAACTACCCGGTTCATACCTATGATGATGGATCAGTTTTTTATCTGGAGTATAATTTAGAAAACCCTCAGCTGGCTAATGTTAATTTACGAAAGGCAATCACCTATGCAATTGATAAGCAGGCATTCGTTGACAGTATTGTGAAAAACTCTTCAAAACCGGCAGAATCCTTTACAGCACCTACAATTCTTGGTCTAAATAAAAAGTTTAACGAAGAAGTGGGGAGCTTGGTACCAAAGGTGGACGTAGAAAAAGCAAAGGAATATTATAAGAAAGCCCTTGATGAACTTGGCGTGGATAAGGTTGATTTAACAATGATCAGCGACGATTCTGATACAGCAGTTAAAAATGCGGCATTTGTGCAGGAACAGTTAAAAGTAAATCTGGGCATTACAATCAATGTAGAGTCAATGCCTTTTAAGAGCCGTCTTGAGCGCATGAGCAATAAAGATTTCTCAATTGTTTTTGCTGGATGGGGACCTGACTATAATGATCCAATGACCTTTCTTGATATCTTCGAAACAGGAAATGGGAATAACCACACCAGCTATTCCAATAAAAAATATGATGAATTATTAGCAAAGGTTCGTAAGGAAAATGATCCGAAAACACGTTTTGGATATTTAGTAGAACTTGAAAAGATCCTTATGGATGAGCTTCCGATTGGCCCAATCTACTGGAGATCAAAGGATTATGTGGTAAGCGGCAAAATAAAATCCGGTGTAATTCGTACAGCCTTCCAGGATATGAATTATAAATATGTTAAATTAGCAGACTAGGAAACAGAAGGTTTTCGAGCTTTGGTTCTGAATATTTACTGAAATTTTTATACACAATAGGAATGAGGCAGTGCAGGTATTAAAAAGCCTGCACTTGTCTTTTGTAAGGGGATTTCGACTTCTGATGATAGTACGAGGTAATCAGAATTTTGGGGTTACCTTATCTTATTTTTGAAAGGGGTCGTCACGTGATTAAATATATATTAAAGCGAATACTCTACGCAGTATTAACGCTATTTGTTTTAGTTGGCTTAACCTTCTTTATGATGCAACTGCTGCCAGGTGATCCTTTTATCGGTGAGAAATCTATTCCTCAAACAACATTGGATGCTTTAAATGAAAAATATGGTTTGAATAAACCGTTAATTCAACAATTTTTTATGTATATCGGGAATGTCTTAAAAGGGGATTTGGGCTTATCGATACACTATAACCGACCTGTAATGGATATTATTTCGCAAGCCTTTCCCTATTCCTTTGACCTTGGTCTTCGAGCGTTAATATTTGCAACTGTAATTGGACTTTTGCTTGGTATCGTGGCTGCCGTTAAACGAGGAACAAAGTGGGATACCATATCCATGCTGTTTGCAATTATTGGTGTATCCGTGCCAGGATTTATCATTGGTGCACTTCTCCAGTATTTTTTAGGCTTAAAATTATATGCCTGGACGGGGGTACGTTATTTCCCAATTACCGGCTGGGGTACTTTCGCCAGTACTCTTTTACCATCGTTTGCTTTAAGTTTTAGTTCCTTAGCAACGATTTCAAGATTAATGAGAACAAGTATGTTAGATGTCCTTGGACAGGATTATGTAAAAACCGCAAAATCAAAGGGGTTATCACAAAAAGAAATTATCTGGAAACATGCTGTTCGAAATGCAATAATGCCAGTTATTACAGTGCTTGGGCCTATTGCTGCAGCGGTACTGACAGGTGCATTTGTTGTCGAGAACATATTTTCAATACCAGGTATGGGAAAATTCTTTGTTCTAAGTATTCAGACACAGGATTATACGATGATATCAGGTACAACACTGTTTTATGGGGCTTTTCTTGTTTTGGCAAATTTAATCGTAGACCTGGCATATGGATTCATAGACCCAAGGGTTAGACTTGAGGACATAAAAGATTAGGGGTCTAAAGTAAAAATGAACCACGAAAGGTATGGTTATCAATATGAATAAAATTGAAAAAGACCAATTTGAATGGGTGGGTGCCAATACAAAGGACAGTGAAGGCATTAGCAGACCCAGTACAAGTTATTGGAGAGATGCCATGCACAGGCTTTCCAGAAATAAAGCAGCAATGGTATGTCTGTTTATTATTATAGTTATTGCATTGCTTAGTGTTATCATACCAATGGTATCTCCTTATACCATGAGTGAGCAGCATCTGACACATACGTATGCAAAGATGGGATATAAAGACCCGGTGGATGGGCATATCCATTTATTTGGTACTGACACATTAGGCCGTGATATTTTTACGAGAATATGGTATGGAGCAAGAATTTCATTATTCATATCACTTACCGCTGTGTTTGTAAATTTCATTGTAGGAATGATTTATGGCGGAATCTCCGGCTTCGTTGGTGGTTCTGTGGATAATATAATGATGAGGATTATTGAAATCATCAATGGTATTCCATATTTAATTATTGTTGTACTCTTAATGATGGTAATTCCTCCAGGTGTTATGACCATGGTCATTGCTTATGCAACGGTGGGGTGGACAGGCATGGCAAGATTAGTTCGCGGGCAAATTATGAGTTTGAAGCAGCAGGATTACGTAGTGGCAGCAAAAGTGATGGGCGGAAAACCAGCAAGAATTATTGGGAAACATTTGCTGCCGAATACTTTCAGCGTTGTTATTGTCAATATTACGTTGGCAATACCCAGTGCCATTTTTACTGAAGCCTTCCTAAGCTATATTGGGCTTGGCGTTCCGGTACCGTTAGCTAGCTGGGGAACTTTAGCTAACGAAGGAAGCCGTGTATTTC
>JASGEU010000115.1:0-11119 GCA_047606065.1 Mobilitalea sp. | reverse complement strand
AGAAGCTTTAAACATTGGTACGATTTTTCATGATTTGAACAAACCTTTTTTTGCTTCTGAGGCTGAAATGGCGAGTAAAAGCCCAATTGCCGCAGCAGGAAATCAAGGTAAAGCACAGAAGGATATTGAAAGAGAACAGTTGATGACAAAAATCAATCAGCTTAGTTTTTTTCTCGATGATTTGAACTTATATCTGGATACACATGAAAAGGATGTACAGGCAATTAAATTGTTTCATCAAAGGCTGAAAGAGCTAACAGAGCTTAAGAAACAGTTTGCAAAGGAACATTATCCGTTGACGAAGCAATGTATTGCAGATTGTGACGAGAATGAAACCAGTTTTTGCTGGCAAGAAGGTCCGATACCTTGGGAAGGAGCGTGTGTATAATGTGGTTATATGAAAAGAGATTACAATATCCAGTTAAAATAACAAAAACTTGTCCAACCACGGCAAGACTAATCATTAGTCAGTATGGGGGACCGGATGGGGAGCTTTCTGCCTCCATGCGTTATCTGTCACAACGATATACGATGCCTATTAAAGAAGTAGGCGGACTTCTTACGGATATAGGTACCGAGGAATTAGCCCATATGGAAATCATCTGTGCAATGGTATATCAGTTAACAAAAAATCTTACTCTTGAACAAGCAAAGGAAGCAGGCTTTGATGCCTACTATGTTGATCATACTACAGCACTTTGGCCGCAGGCAGCATCTGCACTGCCTTTTACGGCAATTGAATTCCAGTCCAAAGGGGATGCAATTACAGACCTCACTGAGAATCTTGCAGCTGAGCAAAAAGCCAGAACGGTATATGACAACCTGCTTCGTATGATACCTGATCCAGAGATTCGTGAACCTTTAAAATTCCTTAGAAGCAGAGAAATTGTTCATTTCCAGAGATTTGGTGAAGCACTGGAGAAAACAAAGGATCAGTTAGACTGCAAGAATTTCTATTATTTCAATCCGGAATTCGATAAGGATTTGTTTAACAAAACGAAGAAAATATAATATTGAATTAAAAAATAAATAACGTTTAGAACGAAGATGTTAATAATCAATTAAACAAGATGAAACGACAAGTTGTTTCATTTGTCATGAATTAGAAAGAAGGAATGGATAATAACTCCCTAGGAGCCATTATCCATTCCTTCTTTTGGTTATATATAAAAAAGTAAAAGCCTCTTTTATCGCAATACGGTCACTGAATTACATAATTTGTCATATGATATCAATAAAGAAATATTTATGTTGAAAGTAATGATTTATATATGCAAAAACATAAACCCAGTAAATAACTCTATTACAATTAGCAGTCATGATCGTTTTTCATAGGATTGCAGGAAATAGTTTTATCGGGTAAGGAGGCAATTCAGTTGAACATTCGCAAATACCGTCAAGAGATTGTATTTTTAATAGATTCCTTCATCCTTTTTATTATAAATAGTATTCTTTTTTTCCTCTTCCAAGGAAGTATTGAGTTACAGTCAGACCAGCTTTTATCATTATTTGTCTATGATATTCTGTTTCTGTTTTGTTGGATCATTGCTCAAATTATTTTTAAGACTTATAACAGTTTGTGGAGATATGCTCGAAGTGAGGAATATTTAATGATGTTTCTTGCAGGTATCAGTGGATTTGTATTATTTGAAGTATTAAATTCACTCTTGTTAGATTCTTATATTCCAATTCTATATTCCTTTATAGCCTATGCAGTAGCATTTCTTTGCATGGTTCTTATGAGAATGAGTTACCGTCTATATCGAAGAGGTATTATAAAACGCAGCATTAACAATCAAATTCCACTTGCTATCATTGGAGCAAATGAGCATAGTGAAAAACTTTTGGAGGAGCTAAAAAATAATCCTGATAGTAAGTATCAAGTTAGTTTTTTTATTGACGACGACAAAGAGCAAATTGGTAAACGCATTCACAAGGTATTGATTAAGGGTCCCATCAATCAGCTGGAGGAATTACTCAGAGAAAGCCAGATAAGAGAGGTGGTAATTGCTATGCCCTCCTTATCTGTTCAGAGAAGATGTGAAATTCTTTCAATCTGTACATCAGTACAATGCCGCGTTCGTATCCTTCCCGATACCTTGTCCTTTTTAATGGAAGAAAAAACCGACAGTTACTGGAATAATGTCAGGGAAGTAAATGTAGAGGAGCTGCTGGGCAGGGAACCAGTTAAACTAAATGATGAAGAAATAGGAGCATTCCTACATAAGAAAATAGTTATGGTAACTGGTGGAGGTGGATCCATAGGATCTGAACTTTGCAGACAAATTGCAAAGGCTAGAATTAAGAAACTAATTATCGTAGATATTTATGAAAATAATGCATATGACATACAGCAGGAGTTACACCAGATTTACAAAAACAAATTGAAATTAAAGGTTGAAATTGCTTCTGTCAGAGATGAAAAAAAAGTTAATCAATTGGTAAAGTATCATAGACCAAATATTATCTTTCATGCGGCTGCCCATAAGCATGTTCCATTAATGGAAGATTGCCCCGAAGAAGCAATTATGAATAATATTTTTGGAACTTATCATATGGTGCAGGCAGCAAATCGATATGGAGTTGACAAGTTTGTATTAATTTCTACGGATAAAGCTGTGAACCCGACAAATATCATGGGAGCAAGCAAAAGATTTTGTGAAATGATCCTTCAAGGTATGAAAGAAAAAAGTAAAACAGAATTCGTTGCCGTACGATTTGGCAATGTACTTGGCTCGAATGGTTCTGTAATCCCCTTATTTCAAAAACAGATTGCAAGAGGTGGGCCGGTAACGATTACAGATAAAAGAATTGTCCGATACTTTATGACTATCTCGGAAGCAGTTCAACTTGTGCTTGAAGCAGGCGCTATGGCAAATAGCTCCGAGGTCTATGTACTGGATATGGGTGAACCAGTAAAAATTATTGATTTAGCAGAAAATTTAATCCGGCTTTCCGGTCATGTCCCGTATACACAAATACCAATTATTGAGACCGGGTTACGGCCAGGGGAGAAGCTTTACGAGGAAATGCTGCAAAAGAGTGAGGAACTGATTGCTACTAAAAACCATAAGATATATATTGAACGTCAATCAGACATCTCCATGAGAGATATTGAGAAAAAATTACGCATTTTGCGTAAAGCCCTTCAATCTAAGTCAAAGAATAATATAAAGAAAGCAATGAAACGAGTAATTGAAACTTATAAGGATCCCCACGAGGTGAATGACACAGCAAAAGAGGATAGTGATAAGTAGTAAATATTCAGGAGGTTTTAAAATGGAATATTCCTTACAGGATTTAATAGCGGTTATGATAAAAAGACTTGTGCTCATTGTTTTATGCACTAGTGTTGGTCTGGTATCTTTTTATATAATGAATACTTATATGACAAAGCCAATCTATACTGCATATGTACAGCTCTATGTGAATCCCAATGAAGCAGCAACAGCTGATATTAATGAACTAAATTATGCGCAAAAGGTAATTAACACCTATGTACATTTTTTAAGAACGAAGACTTTCTTTCGGCAAGTAATTGAAGAAGGGAACTTAAACTATAGTCCAGAAGCACTTCAAGGAATGACTGTCATTGACCAGGTAGGGAATACAGAGATTTTTCAAATCAGTGTCTCTTCCATAAGTGCGGCGGATTCCTATCGTATTGTTGAAGCAATGCAAATTGTTGCTCCGCAAATCATAAAAGAAATTAAGCAGACAGCAATTATCAGTGTTGTAGATCCTGTAACAATGCCACTTGGACCTTCTGCTAACAATGTAATGAGGAACACCATACTCGGAGGTATGTTAGGATTTTTATTGGCTGCTTTTGCATCTTTTGTCTGGGAATTAGTAGATGTCAATGTGAAAAGTAAAGAAGAACTTCTTAGAAAATACAGTTTACCGGTGCTGGGAACAATTCCAAACTATAACGAATACAGACAAAGATTTAAATTCTTAAATAATATTCCGCCAATTCGAAAACTTAGACTTAAGGGTACTACTTTAAAAGGAGTGGACAGCGAGAAGAAGTTTGCAGTGCATGAGGCATATAACGAATTTAGAGCCAATCTGCGGTTTACCGTATATAAAAATGAATGTAAGAAATTGATTATCAGCAGTCCGGTACCTGAGGATGGAAAAAGCACCACCAGCTCAAATATTGCAATTTCCATTGCCCAAACAGGAGCTAAGGTTTTATTAATTGATTGTGACTTAAGAAAAGGTAAGATTCACAATATCTTTAATCTAAAAAGCGTACCAGGACTTAGTGATGTTTTATCCGGTATGGCTTCGGATGACGAGATCTTGCTTAAAACAAAATATGAAAATCTTCGAGTAATTCCTTTGGGTGTTATCCCACCCAATCCAACTGAACTACTTGGTAGTGCCAGTATGGAGGAGTTAATAAAGCGTATGGAGAAAAAATTTGATTATATTATTATCGATTCGCCGCCAGTCAATGTAGTATCCGATGTACTAAGTCTTGTTGGTCTGGTGGATGGAATTGTTATAGTGGTTCGAGAAGGTATTACCTCCCATCCGAATATTTTTAATGCACTCACCAAGTATAAGTTAGCAGAAGCCAATATCCTGGGTTTTGTAATTAATGGCATATCCTTAAATCAAAGTAAAAAATCAAGGTCACGCCATTATTACTATAAGAAATAATATGGTAGATCTTCATACCCACCTGTTACCAGGAATTGATGACGGTGCTGCAACCGTTAATGAAACGTACCAATTAATTGAAAGCCTTAGAAAACAGTCCGTGACTGCTGCCGCGTGTACACCACATTATAATCCTGCTGAAATCTCCCTGGCAGAGTTTCTGGAAAATAGAACACGATCTTTGAATTCTTTAAAAGAGGCTAAGATCAGACTACTCACAGGGAGTGAAGTAGCCTTGAATGAATATTTATTTCATTACACTGATCTTAGCCCCTTATGTATTGGTCCGACACGCTATATCCTCATTGAGCTTCCCTTTGACCGGAGTTTTAAAGCAGAAGTATATGTATGGCTGGAGAGATTACTAAACTATTATAACGTAGTACCGATCATTGCTCACATTGAAAAATATCCTGCGGCGAAAAGGGAAAAAACTATCCTAAAGCTTAAGAAGCTGGGGTGCATAATACAAATGAACGCAAGCTCCCTTGTACAGAATAAAACCAGAAAAAGAGCCCTAAGCTTGGTAAAAAAAGGCTTTATTGAAATAATCGCAAGTGATTGTCATAATATGACAATCAGACCTCCGGAGTTAGGAGCAGCTTATGAAATACTTAAAGTACATTTCGGTATGGATTATGTTCTGCAATTAATAAGGAATGGTGATTTCATCCTTGAAGATATACCATTAAACGATAAAAGTGAATACCTCCTGGAATAGAAAGAAGATAATTCTATTCAATGCTTCGGAGGAGACTTCTGGGTAAGTTAAGGAACCATCGGTGTAATTTCACATAAAATATATAGAAGCTAGGTAGCTATTGTTTCCTCCTGATTATCAGGTAGTGAGTCGCGAAATGGATGTACATTATGAATAAAAAACGAATTTATCTTTCCTCGCCGCATATGAGTGAAGAAGGATTTGAAAACTTTTATGTACAGGAAGCTTTTACTTCAAACTGGATTGCTCCGCTGGGAAATAACGTGGTTCAGTTTGAACATGAGCTTTGCCAAATGGTAGGCATTCCATTTGCAAGTGCGCTTTCCTCTGGAACGGCAGCAATTCATATGGCATTAAAGGCGGCTGGCGTAGAGGCAGGTGACTATGTTCTCTGCCAATCATTAACCTTTAGTGCGACTGCCAACCCAATTATTTATCAAAATGCCATACCGGTTTTCATTGACAGTGACGAAGACACCTGGAATATGAGTCCGCAGGCACTGGAGGATGCACTAACTTCCTATGAGAAGAAAGGAATACTGCCCAGAGCGGTTATTGTTGTTCATTTATATGGCTTGGCAGCTGATATGGATCAAATTCAAGCCATATGCAAGAGCAGAGGAATTACTCTGATTGAAGATGCGGCGGAAAGCCTGGGAAGTGTTTATAAAAGCAAAATGACGGGAACCATGGGAGACTACGGAATCTATTCTTTCAATGGCAATAAAATCATTACCTCCTCGGGAGGCGGCATGCTGGTATCTGCAAAGGAAGAGAGAATTAAAAAGGTTAAATTCTGGGCCACACAGTCCAGAGATGCACAAAAGTATTACCAGCACAGTGAGCTTGGATATAATTACCGCATGAGTAACGTACTTGCGGGCATAGGAAGAGGTCAATTAAAAGTGCTGCCTAAGAGAATAGAGCAAAAGCGGCATATATTTGAACATTATAAAGAAGAGCTGGCAGCTATTAAGGATATTACCTTCATGCCCATCAATACATGGAATCGGCCAAATTACTGGTTGAGTTGTATCCGTTTGAGAGGAGAGCTTAAGCCACAGGAGGTCATTCTTGCCTTGGAAAAGGAGAATATTGAGGCAAGACATATTTGGAAGCCTATGCATTTACAACCCTTTTTTAAAGAATATGATTATTTTGGTGGTCATGTAGCAGAACAGATTTTTACAGATGGAGTCTGTTTACCCAGTGATACGAATATGACGTTGGAAGATATGCAGCTGGTCACAGATACTATAAAGAAATTATGGAGTTAGGATATGAGAGAAAGAAAAACCATCTATATGAAATACATGAAGCGTATATTTGATTCTGTAATAGCATTTTTTTCCATCCTGTTGCTGCTGCCAGTATTTCTTCTTTTATCCATACTTGTCTTATTATTCCTGGGCAGACCTATTATTTATAAACAAAGCAGGCCTGGGAGAGAGGAGAAGCTATTCACCCTCTATAAGTTTCGAACTATGTCCAACAGGAGGGATACCAGCGGTGAATTATTACCGGACCTCCAGCGATTGACTCGATTTGGCAGAGTTCTTAGGGCAACTTCTCTGGATGAGTTACCCGAACTCTTTAATATCCTAAAAGGAGATATGAGTCTTGTGGGACCAAGACCGCTGCTTGTGGAATATCTACCTAGATACAACGAGGAGCAAAGACGCCGGCATGAGGTGCGCCCTGGTTTAACAGGCCTGGCACAAGTGAAAGGAAGAAATTTATTAACCTGGGAGGAACGGTTTCAATATGATATTTCATATTTGGAGCAAATCAGCTTTTTAAGGGATATCAAAATAATCTTATTAACAGTAAAGAAAACAATCAGAAGGGAGGGTATTCATTCGAATACCTCAGTAACTATGGAACACTTTAGCGGTACAAATAATACACTAACTACAAAAAATAAAAAAGATAAATTATTAATTCTAGGTGCCGGTGGTCATGGAAAGGTGATCGCTGATTCTGCTCTAAAAATGAATTGCTGGAAAGAAATTGCATTTTTAGAGGATAATCCAGCAAAGGCAGAAGGATTTCCCTATGTGATACTTGCTAAATTCGAGGATTTCGAACAATTCCTTGGTGAGTATGACATGATTGCAGGCATCGGAGCAAATCGAAAAAGAGAAGAAATCCAACTGAAACTGGAGGCAGCAGGCGCCAGTATTGCAACCATTCTTCATCCGAATGTAATTCTTGGAGGGAATGTAACCATTGGTGAAGGCAGTGTGGTCATGGCAGGGGTTATCATTAACACTGATACAAAGATAGGAAAAGGCTGCATTCTTAATACAGCTGCTACCATTGATCATGAGAATAACATAGAGGATTTTGTCCATCTCTCGCCGGGTGTTCATACAGCAGGAAACGTCAAGGTGGGTACCCTTACCTGGCTTGGAATTGGAAGCAGTGTTATTCAGAATATAACCATAGAAAAAGATTGCATGATAGGTGCAGGAGCGGTGGTTGTAAACAATCTGCAAGTGACAGGAATCTATCTTGGAGTTCCGGCAAAATTAATCATAAAGGATTAACCCCGAGCTGTACAGGAATATGGTACATATCCTGTGTAAGGCTATTCGGCAGCAGGAGTGCAGCATATCGGAGGTGGGAATATGTTTCAAGATAAAACGTTACTTATTACCGGGGGTACTGGCAGTTTTGGAAATGCAGTACTGCAACGGTTTCTGAATACAGATATAAAGGAAGTCCGCATTTTCTCCAGAGATGAAAAAAAACAGGATGATATGCGTCGTCTCTATAAAAACGATAAAATAAAATATTACATTGGAGATGTCAGAGATATCTCATCCATTAAAAATGCAATCCACGGTGTGGATTATATCTTTCACGCAGCAGCTTTAAAACAGGTACCTTCCTGTGAGTTCTTTCCCATAGAAGCTGTTAAAACCAATATTTTAGGAACGGATAATGTTCTTAACGCTGCCATTGAAGGTGGAGTAAAAAAGGTAATCTGCCTCTCTACTGATAAAGCAGCATATCCAATTAATGCAATGGGGATATCAAAAGCAATGTTGGAAAAGGTACTTATTGCGAAATCTAAAGTTGTGTCACCGGAACATACCTTAATATGTGGAACTCGCTATGGAAATGTCATGGCCTCCAGGGGATCTGTAATCCCTCTCTTTGTAGATCAGATTAAGGCAGGACAGCATATTACAATAACAAACCCTCATATGACTAGATTTCTAATGAGCCTGGAAGAGGCGGTGGAGCTTGTGGTATTTGCCTATGCCGAAGCAAAAACCGGAGATATTATGGTACAGAAAGCACCGGCTTGTACTATAGGAGATCTTGCAATTGCATTAAAGGAACTTTTTCATTCTGATAGTGAAATACGAATCATTGGTACCCGACATGGTGAAAAGCAATATGAGACCCTGTTAACCAAAGAAGAATATATGGTGGCAGAGGATCTGGGCAGCTATTACCGGATACCTGCAGATAAAAGAGACCTCCATTATGATAAGTATTTTGTGGAGGGCAGCCAGGTATTATCCGTGCAAGAAGAATATAATTCGAACAATACGAAGCAATTAGATATGAAACAAATTAAAGAAAAATTATTATCACTGGACTTTATCAAAGCTGAATTATCAAAATGAGTAAAGCGGGGTGCAAGATATGAATATTTTATTTCTTAGTGTAGGGGATTTACCCGACCTTTCTGTCGATTCTATGTATCCCGACTTATTACGCTGTTTCAGGGATGAAGGGCATGAGGTATATGTTATCTGTCCAAGTGAAAGAAGAAATGGGCAACCCACCAGGTTGTCGGTTGAGTATGAGATTACCGTGCTAAGAGTTAAAACCTACAATATTACAAAGTCAAATTGGTTCGAAAAGGGAATTGCAGCACAACTGATCGGAGGCCAATATAAGAAAGCGATTCATAAGTATTTAAAGGGTGTTAAATTCGATCTCCTTCTTTATGCGACACCACCGATTACCCTTGTACATCTCATACAATATCTAAAAAAACGAGATAATGCATACTCGTATTTAATGTTAAAAGATATCTTTCCACAGAATGCAATTGATTTAGGTATCTTAAAAAAACGGGGGCCTTTCAGTTGTATCACTAAGTATTATCGATGCTTAGAGAAGAAATTGTATCGTTGTTCGGATAAAATTGGTTGCATGTCAAGAAATAACCTCCTCTATTTACAAAAAAGGCACTCGTATTTGGACCCTGACAGTCTTGAGATTTGTCCCAATACAAGAAATTCCGTAAAGGATATAAGTTCAGGTAGAATTGAAGTCAGAAAAGCCTTTGGGTTACCCATAGATAAGATTATTTTTATTTGTGGCGGTAATTTTGGAAAGCCGCAGAATGTTGATTTTATAATTGAAGTATTAAAAGCAAATGAGGGAGCGACAGACCGGTATTTTGTATTTTGTGGGTCGGGTACCGACTTTAATAAGTTAAAGGAATATGAAGCTTCGCTGGAAGATAAACATGTTACAGTTTTAGACAGTCTGGACAACGAGGTATATACCGCGTTATTATCTGGCTGTGATATCGGACTGCTTTTTCTTGATTTTCGTTTTACCTTTTCCAATTTCCCTTCCAGATCCCTGGACTATATGGCGGTGGGGATGCCAATTGTGGCAGCCACCAATGTCAAAAATGATGTTGGAAGGTTGATTAAGAAGGAAAAGCTTGGGTGGTGGCGTTCTAGTAATGAACCTGAAATGATAAAAGAACTATTGGATAAAATATGTGAAAATCCGGAAAAGATAAATGACATGCGAAGGAGAAGTCGTTCTTATTTTTCGCAGCATTTTGATACAAAAATTGCTTTTGAGATCATTATGACTTCATATCAGGCAGGTAAGAAGTTATGAAGGTCTTATTATTAACGAACATTTTATCTCCCTATCGGAAGGTTTTCTATGATAAATTATACGAAGATTTCCTGCAAGAAAACATAACCTTTAAAGTTCTGGTTATGGCGGAAACGGAACCGGACCGAAGCTGGCACTTTAAGGATTATGCAGGAAGCTACTGTGAGCTTTTAGAAGCAAAAACCATTGCCTTTGGGCATATCTATCTCCATTTTAACCGTAAGCTGGCTAAAGTGCTGGAAAGGGAACAGCCGGACCTTATTATTGCTTCGGGGAGTTATATTTCACCCTCGGTTCTGCACACGGTGTGGCAAAAGAAGAGACATAACTATAGAATTTTTTTCTGGTCGGAGTCACATTTGAAGGAACATCGAAGTTATAATCCTTTTTCCCTATGGATTAGAGAACGGCTTCGAGGCTGGGTTTATCATAAATTTGATGGTTACTGGTATGCTGGT
The DNA here is from genome assembly GCA_047606065.1 of Mobilitalea sp. Taxonomy (GTDB): domain Bacteria; phylum Bacillota; class Clostridia; order Lachnospirales; family Lachnospiraceae; genus Mobilitalea. The sequence continues at coordinate 385 of JASGEU010000115.1, read as the reverse complement.
TCAAAATCTCTGGAGTTCATTAAGAACTACGCAGGGAAGGATGGGCAAAAGAAAGGATATCATTATATTCCTAACTTGGTAGATCCACAGGTTTATCAAAAAGCAAGAGAGACCCGAAAGGAAGATTTCTTAAAGCTTAGGCAGTCTCTAAACCTTCCCTTGGATAACTTCGTCTTTGTGCTTCCGGCAAGACTTACGAAAGTAAAAGGAATTCAGCCTTTCATGGATTTATTTGTGCAGTGCAAATATAAAGACAGGGTGAGTATCCTTGTACTGGGAGAAGGAGAGCTAAGAGAAGAGTTACAAGCACAATCGGATGTGTATCAGATTGATCTTCGCTTTCTGGGGTATCAGAGTCAACAAAATACCGTAAATTACTATGCTT
>JASGEU010000114.1:0-9234 GCA_047606065.1 Mobilitalea sp. | reverse complement strand
CTCATCCTCCGGATCAAGAAAATGTACGTCACAGGTTGCCACCACGGGTTTATTATATTCTTCGCCCAGTGCAACAATCCTTCTGTTTAACTCCATTAAATCTTCACGGGAATGAACGTCATTTCCATCGTTTCTGATTAAAAATTCATTATTGCAAATTGGCTGAATTTCAAGGTAGTCATAGAAATTCATAAGTCTGTCGATGGTTTCATGGGACTGGTTGGATATTACCGCCCGAAACACCTCTCCTGCCTCGCAGGCAGAACCAACGAGAATTCCTTCTCTGCATTCCATCAGCAAACTTTTCGGAACTTTTGGCCGTTTATTATAATATTCAATATGGGAAAGTGAAACCATTTTATAAAGATTAACTCTTCCAATATCATTTTGAGCCAGAAAGATTGCATGAGTAGCTGGCAGCTTCCTTATTGCTTCTGCCGATAATTTCCCCAGCTTATCTATTTCATTCACTCTGTAAACCTCTTTGTCACGTAGTTTATCACATAGCTTCATGAATATTTCAGAGGTTGCCTTTGCATCATCCACAGCTCTATGGTGATTTTCTAACGAAACACCCAGAGCTTTTGCAACAATGTTTAACTTGTATCGACTCAAATCCGGCAGTAAAATTCTTGCCAATCCTACGGTATCTATTACTGTTGAATCTAAGGTCAATCCCTGTCGTTGGGCATTCTTAGAAATAAATCCAACGTCAAAGGAGGCATTGTGTGCTACCAATACACTATCGCCGCAGAACTCGAGGAATTCAGGCAGTACTTCCTCAATCTTTGGTGCACCAAGCACCATGTTATCATTGATAGAGGTTAACTGTTCGATTTCATAGGGAATCGGAACCTCTGGATTTACAAAGGTAGAGTAAGTATCCGCTACTTGACCATTCACAACTTTAACTGCACCAATTTCAATAATTTTATTACTTGTAGCACTGAAACCAGTAGTCTCAATATCGAAGACAACAAAGGTATCCTCCAGGCTTTGTCCCTTCCCATTTGTCACTACTTCTTTTATATCATCCACCAAATAAGCTTCCATGCCATAGATAATCTTGAATTCCTTGGCTCTTTTCTGTTCATTTTCATCCTTATAATCCTTAGGATTTAACGTATGATTCGCCTCTGGAAAAGATTGAACAACACCATGATCGGTAATTGCAACTGCACTATGTCCCCACTGAAAGGCTCTCTTTACAAACTTCTTGACATCTACCACTGAGTCCATGTCACTCATCATGGTATGTGCATGAAGTTCAACTCTTTTGATTGGTGACGAGTCCGTTCTTGAAGCTGTGAAATCGCTGATGGTCTTAATTCCTACCACTGATCCGATTAATATATCTCTTTCATAGGTGTCCATCTGTGCTATTCCTTTTAGCAAATAAAAGCCACCTGGTTTTAAAACAGAAGTAAGTTCTTCCATTTCAATTGTTTTGGCATATAGTTTTATCTTAATGGAATCTGTAAAATCGGTAATTATAAAGGTAAGGATGCTCTTGTCATTCCCTATGTTTCTCGTTTCCGGCTTAATTAACTTTCCTCGAATTACGACTTCGCCAATTTCTCCCACGATATCACAAATCGGCATGGAATTACCGTCAAAATTTCTTCCGTAAATCACGGAAGGATCGGTTGGAAGCTTTCGATAGCCACCCTTTGCTTTATCGTAAACGCTCTTGCCCGATGCAGCTCCTCGATTGCCCTCGTACTTTCCTGCCATTTCCTTGGAAGGTATATTTGCAGGTTTCGATACTTCTGCCTTTTGCACTGGTGACGCCTGCTGTTCACCTGCCTGCTTTGTTATCGCTTGTGAAACCGCTGTAACTTTATTATCTTCACCACTTGAAACGCCATCAAAGGACTGATCAGATATCGCTTCTTCTTTCACTTTCATTTCTGTGAAAGATAACATCTGTGCTTGATATTCCTTCGCATGATTTTTCTTCTTTTTATGCTCCTCGTATTCTATCAGAACAGTTACGGTATAATTAAAGCGCTCCTGAAATATTGTCTGGAGGTAATCCTTAAGCTTCGTCATCCTTTCCTGAATCACACAGCTTTCCATAATGCGAATTCTCATGGTTAAATCTTCGATACTAACTTCTGCTGATGAGAAAAGATGATAAGAAACCACACTGTCATCCTTAATTTCATCAAGAATACTCTCTCTATACAAAGGATATAGATTTTCTAGATTATATTGTGCAGACAAGTCAAACTGTGGCTTTAGTACTGCCTTATTATCTGTATGTAAAAAGAGCTGCCGGTTAAGCAATTCTTCCATCTTTTTTAGTTGAGCCCTGGTGATTAGGCGACTACTTCTAATACAGATATATACATTCTTATTCTGCTTTGACGCCAGTACTTTTACAACGTCGGCTTCACCAAATAAATTATTTAATTCCTGATCTGTATTAAGCTGATCAAATGCTTCAAAAAACAGCATTGTCTATTCTCCCTTCAAACCGGTACCATTCTATTTATTCCAGTTTATTAGTTCATCTCTAAGTACATTTAATAATTGATCCTCTGGTACTTTACGAATAATCTCGCCCTTTTTCATAAGTAAGCCTTCACCCCTGCCACCAGCGATACCGATATCGGCTTCCCTTGCTTCTCCTGGGCCATTTACAGCACAACCCATGACTGCAACTTTGATATCAAGATCAATATCAGCTACCATCTCTTCCACATCTGTAGCTAACTGAATTAAATCGATATTCGTTCTGCCACAGGTTGGACAGGATACTAATTCTATTCCACCTTTTCGAAGACCTAATGTCTTAAGAACTATCTTTGCAGACTTAATCTCTTCCACAGGATCACCCGTTAAGGATACACGAATGGTATCACCAATTCCCTGATAAAGAATTACCCCCAAGCCAAGCGCAGACTTAATATTGCCCGCATGGACCGTACCTGACTCTGTAATTCCAACATGTAACGGATAATTTGTCTTTTCAGCAATTAGCTCATGTGCTCTGATGCACATCATTACATCTGAGGATTTAATACTAATTACCATCTGGTCATAGTCCATGTCCTCGATACGTTTTACTTTATCTAAGGCACTTTCCACTAATCCCTCTGCTGTTACATGTCCATATTTCGCAATAATATCTTTTTCGAGAGATCCACTGTTCACGCCAACTCTAATTGGTATGCTACGCTCCTTAGCTACACTTACCACTGCCTTTAGCTTCTCTTCATTGCCTATATTTCCCGGATTAATTCTAATTTTATCCGCACCATTCTCCATGGCAGCTATAGCAAGTCGGTAATCAAAATGTATATCGGCTACCAAGGGAATCGATATATTCTTCTTTATTTCAGTAAATGCATTGGCTGCCTCCATAGTTGGAACAGTACAGCGAACGATTTCACATCCTGCTGCAGTCAACCTTTGTATCTGTTCAACGGTTGCCTTAACATCTTCTGTCTTTGTATTTGTCATTGACTGAATTAAAACCGGATTTCCTCCGCCAATGACTCTATCTCCAATTTTAATAACTTTTGTATTATCACGGTACATATCATCACCCTTTCTTGCGTTCTTTGGAAACAGTTCAGCCATGCAAATTATGGCTGAACTGTTCCGTTCCTTCAAACATCTTTATTGTAACCCTTTGGCTTCCATTTGTAAATGTGATATACAAGATGAAATAACAATCAGTTTCACTTGTCATGAATAAAAAGGTTATGATCTACTCTTTTAAAAGCAATGAGCAAATCACAACCTCTATTTAAAATAATATTTATTGATTACCCTTATTGTATGAATATATTTTTAATATCATTAAATAGTACAAAGACCATGAGCATCATTAAGAGTACCATACCCACCATATGCACCATGGCTTCTTTCTCTTTTGCCACAGGCTTTCTCCTTATTGCCTCAATAAGTATGAACACTAACCTTCCTCCGTCTAAAGCAGGTAAAGGAAGTAAATTCATAACACCTAGATTTGCACTGATTAAGATACTAAATTGGATCAGGGATAATAAAGTTACACGAATTCCATAATCCTTAGATTCGGTCACAATATCTCCAACATAATTAACAATTCCAACTGGCCCGGCAATTTCTTTCACACTTACTCTTCCTGTAACCAGATAAAATACGCTTTTTAAAGTATTAACAATATTCTGTTTTACTTGATAAAAACTATATTCAATTACTTCTAATGCAGATACTTTCCCATATCTCAAATTATATTCAAGACCTGTCATGTAGTCACTTTTTACAAACTTAGGGGTTACAGTAACTTCCACCGGGTTATCCGCATTACCATCTCTGATGTAGGTTATCAGGATAGGTTTATCTTCCAATGGATTTGCTTCTAAATAATCGGAAAGTTCCAAACCAGATGTAATATCTGTACCATCGACATTTACAACTACATCCCCTACCTTAAGCCCAGCTTGTGCCACAGGGTAATCCGCTGATAGTTCAACTATCTTTGCCGGATCACTGGACGGATAGAAATTACATCCTAATAAGTAAAAATCTTTTAAGACAGGAGTAATATTCACCGTCTGCTCTTTGCCATCCCTTACAAAGGTAATAGGCACAACCTCTTCGGAGTAGGGTTTGAAGTAAAGATTATACATGATATCACTACCAAAGTGTATGGCTGAACCATTCATCTTTGTTATCAAATCTCCCTCTTGCAGAACTCCATCTACCGGGGAACCCTTAACTATATCATCTACAAAAGGTTTATCCACACCTGCATTTCCTAAGTAAATTAAGGAAAGAACAAAGGCAAAGATGAAGTTAAAAAATGCTCCGGCGAAAATAACAGAGAATCTTGCCCAGGGTCCTTTTTTATGAAATGCTCCCTCATCATCAACGGTCTCGTCTTCACCAAGCATCATACAAGATCCACCAAAGGGCAGTATTTTAAGTGAATATCTAGTACCCTTATAAACATAGCTTGCAATTCTTGGTCCCATACCAATTGAAAATTCTGTTACAGTAATGCCATTCTTTTTCGCTAATAAAAAATGTCCTAATTCGTGGATGGTAACTATTACGCCTAATATTAGTATCGCTACGATTATATTCATTCTTATTCCTTTCTTATCCTCCGCGGGTAATTAATTATCTTACTCCCAGAGTTTTGGTATAGCCCTTTACAAAATCATATGTTTGTTGTTCCGTATTCAGAATTTCTTCCAGCGTAGGACATACAATCAATTGATGATGGCTTATAGCCTCCCTTATTAATACTGGAATCATTAGAAATTCAATTTCTTCTCTTAAAAATGCAGCAACTGCCCATTCATTTGCAGCATTATATACCGTTGGCATACTTCCACCAATTCGCCCTGCTTCAAAAGCAAGTTTAAGTCCTTCAAAAGTATCCAAATCTGGTTCTTCAAAAGTAAGTTGTTTCAGTTTATAAAAATCAACTCGATTATCCTGCATTGGCATACGATCCGGATAATACAATGCATATTGAATTGGGAGTTTCATATCTGGCACACCAAGTTGTGCTATTACACTGCCATCTACATATTCGACCATGGAATGAATAATACTTTGTGGATGCACTACAACTTGAATTTGATCCATACTCATATCGAATAACCAGGCTGCTTCCATTACTTCCAGTCCTTTATTAACCATAGTAGCAGAGTCAATGGTAATTTTCTGCCCCATTGTCCAGTTTGGATGCTTTAAAGCATCCTTGGGAGTTTTATTTGCTAAATCGGCCTTTGTTTTACCTCGAAATGGACCACCTGAAGCTGTTAATATTATTTTTTGTACCTGTTTTTTATTCTCTCCATTCATTGACTGGAATATAGCAGAATGCTCACTATCCACCGGATAAAGTGAAACATTTTTTTCTTTAATAAGAGGCATTATGAGGTGCCCTGCCGTGACTAATGTTTCTTTATTTGCTAACGCGATATCTTTTCCTGCTTTAATTGCTTCAATGGTTGGTCTTATTCCGATCATTCCGACCATGGCAGTTACAACAATTTCAGTTTCCTCGTAGATTGCGCAGGCAATCAATCCCTCCATACCAGAAAGTACCTGGACTGGTAAATCTTTCACTCTTTCTTTCAGTTGTTCTGCCTTAGCTTTCTCTGAAACACACACTATCTTAGGCATAAACTCTCGAATTTGCTTCTCAAGCAATTCAATATTACTTCCAGCGCTAAGTGCTGTAATATTCAACTGATTTCTATGTTCTCGTACAATCTCTAAGGTCTGGGTTCCGACAGAGCCAGTTGACCCTAAAACTGCAATTTGTTTCATCTTTAGCCTCCATTAATTATCCGCGTAATAAGACAGATAAATAGTATACGATTGGTGCAGTAAATATTATGCTGTCAAAACGATCCAAAATGCCACCATGTCCTGGAATTAATTTGCCATAGTCTTTAATTTCATGATTTCTCTTTATTGCAGAGGCAGCCAAATCGCCAATTTGGGATATAATACTGGAAGCGGCTCCTATCACTGCAAATGCTAAAATAGGATTTGACACTTCCGTAAGATAATCTTTTGTTATAAGAGCATAAATTGCACCAATAGCAGCTGCGCCAACCACACCACCGATACACCCTTCCAGTGATTTCTTAGGGCTTAATACTGGAGCGATTTTATGCTTGCCAAATAACACCCCAACACAATAAGCACAGGTATCGGAACCCCAAGCACCAATAAATATCAACCAAACAATTAAAGCACCATCCTCAAGTATTCGAACTTGATAAATATAGGACAGCATGATACTTACATAGAATAATCCTAGAAAGGGAACCGCGATTTGCTCCGTAGAATATTTGGGAAAAGCAAATACATAAATAGCCATTAACAGCATTAAATAAACGATAAACAACATTAATTGAAACTGTTCTAATTCAAAATATAGCAACAGATAGAATGCAATGGTACAAAGATATGCCAATATACCAGGCATCGACTTATTAACTTTAACAATTCTACTAAGTTCCATTGTTCCAATTAGGGATATTATTAATAAAGTGGCAAATAACAGATCCCCACCTAAGACGATAACTCCAATTGCGATTGCTAATAAAATAATACCACTGATCAATCTAGTTCGAAACATTTTCCCCTCCATTGATGAACTATAACACAGCTCCGTATTTTCTTGTCCGACTACTATAATATTCAAATGCTTTTTTAAGTTCTTTTTCATCAAAATCCGGCCAAAGAACATCCGTAAAATAGAATTCTGTATATGCTAATTGCCATAATAAAAAATTAGATAAACGTTGTTCTCCACTGGTACGGATTAATAAATCGGGATCCGGTATTTCTCTGGTATCTAAGTACTGTTCAAATGCTGCTTCATCTATTTTATCTATATCAGTTTTATTCATTTTAACATCAGCTGCAAGAAGTTTAACTGCCCGCAACATCTCATCCCTGCTGCCATAATTAATTGCAACCTGGAACTTTAACCCTGTATTATTCTTGGAGGCTTCCTCCAGGTTTATAATACTCTCATTAATTTCTTTGGAAAGCTTTGATCTGTCTCCAAGAACACGAATACACATATTATTCTTTGTACTGGTCTTTATACTGGTGTCCAGATAGGTATGAAGTAATTTCATTAATGCGTCTACTTCCTCTTTGGGTCTCTTCCAGTTTTCCGTTGAAAAAGCGTACACCGTAAGATATTCCACTCCCATTTTATATGCCTTCTCACATATTTTTTCTACATTTTTACTTCCTTGGGTATGACCATAATTTCTGGGCATCAGCTTCTTTTTTGCCCATCTACCGTTGCCATCTAATATGATAGCTACATGCTTTGGTATCATCAGTTCCTGTTCCTGCATGAGGGTTCTCCCATCCGACCAATAAAATAACATTGATCTTACCATTTCAAGACAAGGGTGTTTCAAAGGGTATTTCCATTCCTTTCCTAAGAAAGTATTGAAGTATCCCTTTGAACACACCCTATTTGAATAACTAAACTGTAAGAATTTCTTTTGACTTATCCTCTGTTATCTTGTCAATTTCAGCTACGTAGCGATCTGTAAGTTTCTGAACACTATCTTCTAAACCTTTAAATTCATCTTCAGATATCTCACTTGCCTTATTCTGTTTTTTGAACAGCTCATTGGCATCACGTCTGATATTACGCACTGCAACCTTAGCATTTTCAGACTTTTTCTTTACATCCTTAACCAAATCTTTTCTGCGTTCTTCTGTTAATTCAGGGAACACGAGGCGAATTACTTTACCATCATTACTTGGATTTAATCCCAGATCTGAATTGATAATAGCCTTCTCAATTTCTTTAATTAACTTACTTTCCCAAGGCTGAATTTGAATTACTCTTGGTTCTGGCACAGATATATTAGCAACTGACTGAATCGCAGATGGCTGACCATAGTAATCTACTCTAAGTTTATCTAAAAGATGTGGATTTGCTCTACCAGCGCGAATTGTTGAATATTCTTCCTTTAAGTTGTCAATGGTCTTCACCATTTTACTACTAAATTGCTCTAACTTTGCGTCCATTTTTCATCCCTCCATTAATATTTAAAATATTCTAAACGGTAATATGTGTCCCGTTTGATTCTCCTTTTGCTGCTTTCACTATACTATTTTCTTCAGCTAATCCAAATAAAAGCATTGGCATCTTATTTTCTATGCAGAGTGCTGTTGCAGGAAGATCTATAATTCCTAGTTTTTTATCAAGAACATCTTGTAAAGGAATTCGATCAAACTTTTTAGCTTCTGGATTTTTCTTGGGATCACTGTCATAAACACCATCAATTGCTCTGGCTGCTAATATAATATCACAATCTAATTCAATTGCACGAAGTGAGGTTGCCGTATCTGTTGAAAAATATGGATGTCCGGTGCCTCCTGCCAGGAATGCTACTCCACCCTGTTTCATGCAGTCGATTACATCATCTTTTGCAAATAATTTCGTCATGCTGCCACAAGCAAAAGGTGTATAAACCTGTGTCGGAATACCTACAAAGCGAAATATTTCAGATACATAGATACAATTCATTACAGTAGCTAACATCCCGATCTGATCCGCTTTTGTTCTATCTATTGTTTCGCTGGTTCTTCCTCTCCAGAAATTACCACCGCCAATTACTATACTAACCTGGATTCCTTCTTCTACTAATTGTTTTACCTGGTTTGCTACGCCAATGCAGGTCTCTTCACAAAAGCCGGTCTTCTTGTCACCCGCCAAAGCTTCCCCACTCAATT
>JASGEU010000113.1:0-7507 GCA_047606065.1 Mobilitalea sp. | reverse complement strand
GTAAATTAGTAGTTTGGACACTTGCAGCTGACCTTGAGCAGTTCTCCGCATACTTCATGGAGAAGAACCCTGGCGTAGAAGTTGAAACAGTAGTTATTGCACCAGCTGATTATCCTACAAAGGTTCAATCCGCACTTCTTGGTGGCGAGACAGAGCCAGACATCATCGTTGGTGAGCCACAGATGTTACAAGATATGTACGATGCAGGCTTCTTTGAAGATTTAAATCAGGCTCCTTACAATGCACAGGATTATGCTGACAAAGTAGTTGATTATGTTTGGGAAGTTGGTCAGGACAAAGATGGTATCCAGAGAGCAATCAGTTACCAGATTACACCTGCTGGTTTCTATTATAGAAGAGATATCGCACAGACTGTATTCGGAACAGAAGACCCAGCAGAAATCAGCAAATTATTTGCAGATTATCCTACAATCTTAAGTACAGCTGAAACATTAAAGAAAGCTGGATACAAGATTTTCGCTTCTGATGCTGAAACAAATTATTTCTCCGGAGACTCTGCATGGGTTGTTGATGGAACTTTAAATGTAGATCAGGCAAGATATGATTACATGGATCTTTGTATTTCCTTATATCAGAATGATTATACAGCATTTGCCAGCCAGTGGGCAGCTCCTTGGTATCAGGCTATGAAGGGACCAGTTCCTTTGTTAACAGCTGAAACACAATGGGGTACTGACGAAATGAACATCTGGGATGCAGAGTCCTTTGCTGCAGCTACAGAAGGTACTGATACAGTTGAAGTATTTGCTTACGGTCTTCCTGCATGGGGTGTATTAACCATGAGAGATAACGTTGCTGAAACTTCCGGTAAATGGGGCGTTGCAGCTGGTCCTTCTTATGGATTTGGTGGTGGTACCTTCATCGGTGTTAGCTCAGCAAGTGAAAGAAAAGAACTTGCTTGGGAATACTTAAAATTCTGTACCTTAACAGAAGACACAATGGAATGGTGGATTGTTAAATCTGAAGGCGATACAGTTTCTTATATCCCTACCTTAGAGAAACATGCTGAAGATGCTAACGCTATCTACGGCGGACAGCAGCTTTACAAGTTCTGGCTTGAACAGGCTAAGGGCATTGACTATTCAAAAGTTACAAGATATGACAAAGCTATCGGCGATGCATGGGGTGCAGCTATAACCTCCATCAAGACTGGTGAAAAAGATAAAGATACAGCTATTTCAGATTTCTATGATGTTGTTGAATCAACCTATCCTGAAATTAAAGTTAATAGATAGGTAAAAATATTCTATTAAGGGATGGAGGATTCGTTAGAATCCTCCCCCTTTGTTCATAACGACAATTTATCGCATGGCGTAAAATTTGTTGTATAGAGTTGGAGGAAGCAGATCATGATGAATGGTAGAAAACGTAGTAAACTTGGTAGAAGAAATAATATGGCATATCTATTTATAATACCTTTCGTAGTAACATTCCTGATCTTTAGTGTATACCCGGTATTTCGTACCTTGTATTTGAGTTTCACTAACTTTAGAGGGTTTGGTACTCCGGATTTTGTAGGAATAGATAATTACACCCGTGTTGTAGGAGATAAATTTTTCTGGAGAGCGTTAGGCAATACCACAAAAATCTGGGGTGTTAACATAGTATTACAGTTAGGTATCGCATTTATATTAACCGTTGTATTTAGTGATATAAAGTACAGAATGAGAGGCTTAGGTTTCTTTAGAGCTGTATTTTACTTGCCAAATATAATCGCTGCTACATCAGTAGCCTTTTTATTTAAGACATTATTTGATTGGAGATATGGTACAGTTAATCAATTATTAGCATCAGTTGGTATTAATGAGACTAGTCCAATTAACTGGTTAGGAAGCAGTGCTATTGCTCCCTATTTTGTGGCAGTAATTGGTGCCTGGATGTGGTTTGGTAACTCTTTCATTATGCTAATGGCTGGTGTACAGGGTATTTCAAAAGACTACTTTGAAGCTGCAGCAATTGACGGTGCAGGAAGATGGAAGACATTTAGTAAGATTACAATTCCATTGCTTCGACCAATTTTACTCTATGTAGGTATTACCTCCTTAATCGGTGGACTTCAGATGTTCGACCTGCCATTCTTAATGAGCGGTGGTACCATAGGAAATCCTTCTGGAAGCTTACAGACCGTTATCATGTACTTGTATAAGTTTGGATTTGAAGTAGGCACACATCAGGTTGGATATGCAGCTGCGATTGCCTATTCCTTGTTTGCTATTATCTTGGTAATATCAATCATCCAATACAGGTTGATGCGTGAGAAGGAGGACTAATATGGCTTATATAATTAAAAAAACAATTTTGTATCTAGGATTAGCGATATTAGCATTAACCTGCTTATTGCCATTTGTTTTAATGATGGTCAATTCAACAAGAAGTGGTCTTGAGATTATGACCTCCTTTACCTTTATCCCAGGTAATGCATTAAAAGATAATTGGGAAACAGTATCCGGTTATTTTAATCTATTCCGTGGATTTGGAAACAGCTTAATAGTAGCAATACCGGCAACTATATTAACTGCATACTTTTCAGCAGTTACAGCTTATGCACTGGCGGTTTATCATTTTAAAGGCGGTAAGATTTTATTATTAGTTATTATCGTATTCATGATGATACCTGGACAGTTAAGCTTACTTGGATTTTACAACTTAATTGCAAAATTAAAGTTAGTTAACTCCTACATTCCTTTAATTATACCTGCAATTGCATCACCAGGAATCGTATTTTTCTTAAGACAGTATTTAATATCTGTTTTATCCAGATCATTACTTGAGGCAGCAAGAATTGATGGTGCAAGTGAGATACATATTTTCCATAAGATTGTATTTCCGATTATGTTACCTGGTGTTGCTACCATGTCAATCGGTGCCTTCATTGGTAATTGGAATAGTTACTTAGTTCCATTGATCTTACTTAATACACCTAAGAAATTTACATTACCGGTTATGATTGCTTCACTTAACTCCTCGCAGGATATAACAAGTAATCAAGGTGCGATCTATCTCGCAGTAGCTATATCAGTAATTCCTATTTTAATTGTATTTTCCTTCTGTTCAAAATACATTATTAGTAGTATTTCGGCAGGAGCGGTAAAAGAATAGGCAGATATTTGTTAAAATTGACTATGAGTTATAACAAATATCTGATATACTAGAGTTATCGATATCGATTGATACTATTTAAATGGAAGAAGATAGTGTAATGAAATCGGTATTGAAAAACTGAAAGATAGAGAGAATACTATGGCAAAGAATAAAGGTATAATTATCCTTATTATTTGGATATTAATCATGTTTACCGGTTGTTCTGCGAAAGATAAAGATGACATAGACAAGGTGGACGACGGTACACCTGCCTGGAAAAGATATTCAGAGGAACCGATTACACTAGATTGGTATATTAATTATTCCTGGTATACAACGCCTTGGGGACAGAATGCTGTCTCCAAGGCTATTACTGATGAAACGGGAGTTAATATACAATTCGTAGTTCCAACAGGCAGTGAAACTCAAAAACTGGATGCTATGATTGCATCAGATACCCTGCCAGACTTTATTACCCTTGGCTGGTGGGAGACACAGGCTCAAACTATGGTGGATCAGGACATGGTGTATGCCTTGAATGAATTGGCAGATAAATATGATCCTTATTTTTATCAAGTGGCAGATGACCAGGTAATATCCTGGTATCAGAAGGAAGATGGCAATCTTTATGCTTACCCGAATTCCTCCTATACACCTAACGACTTTAAATCGGGCATTAATATCGGCAGTAATCAAAATTTCCTGGTGCGTAAAGACATTTATGAAGCAATTGGAAGTCCTGACATGACCACAATAGAAGGATTTAAAAATGCTGTTATAAAAGCAGAAGAAATGTTTCCGACTGTCGGTGGTGAGCCGCTTATACCAGTGGGATCAGATGAGTTTTTTGAAGAAGGCTGTAATTCCTTTGACAAGTATCTGCAGAATTTTTTAGCTGTTCCATTTGAGGTAGATGGAGTATATAATAATCGTTTTATGGATGAAGATTATTTAAACTGGTTAAAGATGTTTCGTGAATTGAACGAGAGGGGATATCTATCAAGTGAAATCTTTATTGATAAACGAGCTCAATTGGAAGAAAAGATGGCAAAAGGAAGATATTTCTGCCTTCTTTATCAGGGAAGTGATATACAAGCTTCTCAAAAGATTTTAAATGCAACGAATCCAGAAAGTGTATATATCGCAGTGGATGGGCCAAAGAATTCTAAGGGTGATGATCCTGTCCTTCCAAGCACAGGAATCAATGGATGGACCATAACCTTCATATCTAAGAATTGTAAAAATCCGGAGAGAGCAATTGCTTTCATGAGCTATTTAATGAGCGAAGAAGGACAAAAGAAGATATTTTTAGGAGTGGAAGGGGTTACCTATGATGATATCGATGGAAATTATGTGCTGAAGCCGGAAGTAGAGGAGCTGCTTAATACGGATCGATACGAGTATGACCGCTTATATGGTGCTGATGATGCTTACTGGATGCTGCAGAATAATGTAATGCAGGATCAATGGCTGGCAGAGACTGATCCGTTGATGAAATCCTTGAGAGATTGGACGATACCATATACCCAATACACCGGGCAATATGATGTTGTATTTGAAGCTGACAGCAGTTTTGCACAGATAGATAAGAAAATAAAGGTGGAATGGGGAAAGACCTTACCATTACTTCTTTTAGCTGACTCTGAGGAAGAATTTGATACAATTTTTCAAAAATATATGAATAAAATTAACGATATGGGCTATGCACAACTAATCGAGGAATGTACGAAAGTTATGCAGGAATCAAAACGCAAATTAGGTTTGGATGAAAGAGATGAAGATTAAACGTTGGTTTTCAAGACAGAAACTAAATATAAAATTTACGATCCTTATTGGTATGATTATTTTTATTCCAATCTGTTTTATCTTCACGCTCATATTTCAAAATCTGAAGGATAATAATAGTAAACAGGCAATTAGCAATATCAAGTATACTATGACTCAGATGCATGGTGTAGTTCAGAAAACAGTGGAGCTATGCAATACCTCTACTCAGGTGTTTTTAAATTATCAGAAACTTAGTGAATTCTTACTGGAGCTTGAAAAAAACGAAGAACTTGGAACTCTGGAGCTTATGGAATTCTCCAAGTATGATATCGGGATGCTTGAAAATATTGTTAATTCCAATCCATACCTATATCAGATTAGAGTTTATGCCGGGACAAATGATTTTCCAGAAATGTTTCCGATTCTCTTTCATAACGATCGTCTGAAAGAGTTTTCCTGGTATAATAACTATGAATCTGGCGAATGGCAGTTTGATTATGAAGATGCAATGTCATATAACTCTGTTAATACGTCGGAACACACCATGGGGTTAATTACTAAGCTGACCGATTATGAGTATGAAGATATTGCAGTTGTTGAAGTAGCTGTTCGTATGGAAGAAGTTTTTGACAACATTTTTCAATCTACCAATGATGACTGGGGCGGATTTATCGATAAAGCCGGTAATATTTATAGTGGTTCAAAGGACGAATGCCTTTGGGAAGGCAGAAAAGAAGAGCTGGTTAAGCAAATTCTTGAGGAGAAGGGGAAAGTTATTGACGGCGGCAAGTTCTTTGAAGCGGAGCAGTACTATGAAACAGAACTGCTAGATAAAAAGGTCGTAGTCGGTATCCTTCCAATGAAAGAACTCTCTGGAACCTTTATTCGTATTATAAGCATGGAAGACAGTATGAAAAATGTTTGGAAATACCAGTCACTTTATATGATTGCACTTGTATTTGCATTTATATGCTTAGTATCTTTAATTAATATTGTTGTTAAGGCATTACTTAAGAGATTTTATGACATTCTAAATACGATTACTCGAATTCAAGATGGAGAACTAAATGTAAGAATTAATCGTTCAGGAAGTGATGAAATGGGGCAGCTTGGACGGGAAATAGACTTAATGCTGGATACCATTGATCGATTAATGCATGAAAATTTGAGCAGAGAGTTGTTAATGAAAAACTCTGAAATAAAGGCATTGCAGAATCAGATTAATGTCCATTTTATTTACAATGTTTTGGAATCTATTAAAATGATGGCGGAGATTGATGAAAAATACGCTATTTCAGATGCAGTTACCTCTCTTGGCAAGTTACTGCGTTATGGTATGAAGTTCAGCCCTAAGAATGTTACCGTAGAGCAGGAAATTGAATACATCAGAAACTATCTTGATTTAATTAATCTAAGATTTGACTACCAGATTATCCTGGCACTTAATATTTCGTCTTATTTATATAAACAAGAAATTCCGAAAATGACCTTACAGCCAATTGTTGAAAATGCAATTTATCATGGTATTGAGGAATTAGCCGAGGATTCTAGTATTTATATTAAGGCGTTTATAGAGGATGAGAATAATTTTATTATTGAAATTACTGATTCGGGGCAGGGTATGAATCAGGAGACAATTGATCAGATCCATAAGAAAATTGCCGGCGAAATTGAGTCCGGCGGCGGAAGCGGTAATGGAATTGGTCTAAAAAATGTACAAGACAGAATACGTATTTCGTTTGGTTCACAATACGGAATTAGTCTTTATTCCAGAGAAAAGTGTTATACCAAAGTAGTTGTTAAGTTACCAATTACACATAAGGGGGACTCGGGCAATGAATAAGGTATTAATTGTAGAAGATGAAAAAATGATACGTAAGGGTATCGTAGCGATGTTAAATAGAGCTCCGGTTCCAATCGACGAGATAATTGAATGCAGAAATGGTGAAGAAGCTTTAGCAGTATTAAAAACTGCGAAAATAGATATGATGATTACAGATATCCGAATGCCTAAGATGGATGGAATAACGTTGGTAAAGCAGATGCAGGATTTACCGAATAAACCAGCTGTTTTAGTGGTAAGTGGATATGATGATTTTAATTATGCGGTAGAGGCACTACGCAATGGAGTAAAAGATTATTTATTAAAACCAATCGAGCGTGAAAAATTCTATAAAGTTATTGCAAACATACAGGAAGAGCTTGAAAATAAAGAAGAAGAGAATGTAATAACCAAGAAAATCGGAAGTCAGCAATTAAAATATCTATTGTTGAATAAGACGATTGCCAGTGAAGAAATAGCTGCTATCGATAAGCAATTTTCCAGTATGTTTCCTGAAAATACCTACCTTATCTGTTGTATTAATAGCAGGGAGCGTCATTTTAAAGAAGATGAATCCTTAATCCTGCTTAAGGATGTAGAAGGTCAAAACTTACTGATACTGGATAGTGAACAACTGAAAATGCGTATGACCGACGAGTTGAAAGACTGCAGTATGGGAATTAGCAAGCTTCATACAGGAATTGGTGAGTTAAAGGAAGGTTTTCGAGAAGCACTGCTTGCAAGAAGAGAAGCGTTTGTCAAGTGTCTGCCCTTTTACCACTACGAGGAATTCGCTTTTGATTATGAAACAATACC
>JASGEU010000112.1:0-8335 GCA_047606065.1 Mobilitalea sp. | reverse complement strand
GCCAATTACTACGCCATATCCTTTTTCAGTGAACTTAGTCATCATAGCTAAAAGATCATTTTGCTCGGTATAGTTCTTTTCAGAACCCCAGCTGGAAAGACTTGAAGTCCCAGCATATCCCCAGGGAGTATAGTAATGAACAGAAACTAAAAGTTTGTCTTTGGCAGTATCTGCTGGCATGATATAACGGTCATCGGCAGTCATTGCAATATCTGTATTATAACCAGCAATTAATAAGAAACGGTTTGTATTATTACCGCCGGTACTTCTGATGGTATCCACAAAGGTCTGATTAATTTTATTTGCCATAGTGTAACATTCATCTTCGGAAAGAGTGCCAGAGTCAGCTGCAACATTTGCATCATTTAATCGATCACCAAGTTCTTCGTTCGCTGATTCTAAGATAAGCTTATCGGAATAATCTTTAAAGCGATTACCAATTTGTGTCCACATAGAGATGTATAATTCCATGGCAGCATCACGGGTTTCCTGTGTAGCGGAACCGAACATTCCCCACCAGCCTCCATCCCAGTGATCATTTACAACAACATACATGTCGGCATTTAATGCATAGTTAACGATTTCTTCTACACGGTTTAAATAATCTTCCCCTATTGTATAATCGCCGTCCTCATATTTCATTGCGTTGGTCCAGGCAACCGGAATTCTTAAAGTATCAAAGCCAGCAGTTTTCATTCCATCAATGATTTCCTGTGTAGTTTCTGGCTGGCCCCAGAAGGTTTCATAAGAAGTTACATCTGCACCAACGCCAAAGGAGTCACGGCCATATGCTTCCATTGTATTACCAAGATTAATACCATTACCCATGAGTCTTGTTAACTCAATTGCAGTAATTCCATCATCAGGTGCATCCGTAGGTTCGTTGTCTACAGCTGCTGTAGGTGCTGCTGTCGGTTCTGTGTTATCTGATCCCTGGTCCTTACTCCCGCATCCGGCAAAGGTAAATGCCAATAAAACGAGTAAGAGGAGATAGGTTGAAATTCGTCTGGTATTTTTCTTCATAAAGGTCTCTCCCTAATTAATTTAATATCTAAATTATATCGTAAGCCTTAATTAAGGAATATAGTAGTTATTGTATTCGTTTATAGTAATTTATAAACATTACTCATGCTTATCCTGTTGCATACACCATTTGATCCATTCATCTTCTAATAATGCGTTTTTACTATAGCTTTGCGGATAGGTTGCAGGATACTCGGAAATGCTGAGCTTTATATCAGGATTTGTTCCGTAAATGGAGGTTTCTCGGCCGTCAACATTAAAGGCTGCTTCAACATCCATACGAAACATTAACCCGCTATTGGGTAGTGCGAAAATCATTGGACTGATAAAAATATTTCCCCAGCCTAAGGTATTTGTTCCAACGACTGTACCAAGGTTTAGTTCTCTTACGGCGGTGACATAGGAATCCGCAGCTGATAAAGTATCATTATCAGTTAAGAGATAAAGCTGGCCATCAAAGGAGTAAGAGTGTTCAGGTGTGAATCTTTTCGTGATTTCATAAACGTTCCAGCTCTTTACAGAATATCCTTCAAGATCTATCTTATTAATATTAGCTATATGGTTGGTTTTTTTATCTAACAAATCATTACTATAAATAAAGCGATAGACAGGATAGCGTAACCCGAAGGTCTTAAAGAATTTCTTTGTTACTGCCGTGGTTTGAGTATACTCTGCTGTTTCTTTAAGGAAGGGGCGCAGCAATAACTCTACCCAGTAGGTGGGTTCTCCTCCTGTATTGCCACGTAAGTCAAGGATTATTTTGTCCAAATGAGGATTATTCTCAAAGTATTCCTCAAGTTTAGATTGATCAGAACTAATAAACTGCTGCTCAAAGGAATTTATTTTTATATACCCGATAGACTCATCTAAAGTTGTAAGAAATAGATTACCTGATGGATATAATTTTGAAATGTCTTCTGGCTGAAAACCAGGTATTTTAGGAAGCAGTATTTGTACAGTGCTGCTGTCTGGCAGGGTGAATTCAGCATTCCATCCCTTTTCATTACTGCCAGGATCTTTAATAAAAATTGTATTGCTATACACCTTGTTATTTTCTTCATCAAAACGTAAAGGGGTAATATTCTGCAAGGACTTTACATATTCCTCCACGGGTTGATTATTCACGGTTGTTAGAACCGAATTTGCAGGTAAAGTGATATCACCTATGGTATAGGCGGTTTTAACTACGTAGGAACCATTAACATATGTAATATCGATATCAGAATGATAGTATAAATTCAGTTTTGCAAGTTCATCTTTCCAGTAGTTACTCTTCAAATACGCATCTTTTGGTATATCTAAGGTGTAACTGGAGTAAAGGTCATAGGTTGGAAATACAATGCCGCCATGCCCTGCCTGTCTTAAAAGTTCAGTATATTCAATAAATAGCCTAAGAAATTCTTCGTTGCTGGTAGTAAGTCTGGCTCTGCTTATATACTCATCCGCCAGAATATTTAAATCCTTTAGTTGCTTTGTACTCACTAAGGCATCATTAAAGGGATATAGGTCCGCCACGTACTTTGTAAGTACTTTAAAATCCTTTTCTTTTTGATTGGAGGAAAGCTCCTTTACAGCCAATGGAGTATCTGGCAAATATACTTTAAGATGGATTGTCAGGTAAAATAGATAGAGTAAGACCAATGCGAATAGGGTTGCAAGTAATATAAAAATTGATTTTAAGATTTTTTTTGTTCGATGCATTTACGGAATTCCCTTCAGTTATTATCATTTAAGTACATTACTGACTCTATAAGTTACATTAACAGATTGTAGCACATACGAAACAGAATGTAATTAGAAAAGGTATATTTTAACTAAACTTATTTCTATTAACATTCATATTCTGTGGTATAATACAAACTGAAACAGGATGAACTTATACATATTACACAAAGAAAATGCTGCTGTTATTAATGTTGATAGGAGAGATGCTTATGAAAATGAGGTTTAAACTGCTGATTTTTTGCCTGGCAAGTACCATATTCGCTTTAGTGCTCCAAACGGTATTATTTCAAAAGGCATCCTCGAATTTAATCTATGCACAGGAAAAGGAGCAAAGTAATAGTTCCCTTAGAAACATGCAAAATGAGGTTTACACCTTTATTAAATCAATAGAAAGCAATTTAATTGAGATTTATAATGAAGATGATTTTCAACGGGCTTTGAAAAATGACACTCAGGTGGAGCTTCTTCGTGAGGATTACTACCGCCTTGCTTATAACATTGCCACAGGTGAATTCGAAACCTCGGACGGCGTGGTGGCATTGTATATCTATAATATAAAGAATGAGATTGTCTCAACCTATCGAAGAGCTGCCACTCCAAAACATAATTATCCGGTGGATATCTACGAGGATGTGGAAAAGTATAATTCACAGCGGGTGCTTGATTATATTAATTCGGATGATACGACAATGATGATTTCCAGTTATTATAATGAACATAGAGAAACAGATATTACCCGTTTTATACTAAAAATATATGATAACACCAATACGAAAAATAAAATAGGTTATATCGTATGTGACTTAGATAGTAAAGTAGTAAAAAACATAATGTCAAAATACTATGATAAGGATGAGATGAAGGTATGGCTTCAACCCATGGGGGACAGACAGATTGCAGCTGTGGGTAAATTAGAGGATTCAAATAAAACCTACTATTCCGACGTTACTCTAAGAATTCAGGAGGGAAGTATAAAAGCGTCAGAAGAGCTTGGAAAAAATATGCCAATCTTATTCCAGGTGGATCAGGATAAGTATAATTTGACAGCCTATTCTATGATGCCACAAGCATTATTGGAGCAGAATCAAAAAGCTCTGACCCAGAACCTTATTCTGATTGTTGCAATTATGAGTATTTTAATTACGTTGGTATCCGTATTTATTACCAGCGGAATCACAAGGCCGCTTGAGCATCTGACACAAACAATCGCGAAAATCAGGTCCGGTAATATGAATCAAAGGGTACAAAACAGGAATAAAGATGAGATAGGTAAGCTGGGGCAGGATTTTAATGAGATGCTAGATGAGATTGAGCGCCTGATCAGCCATGAATATGAAACAAAATTGTTGCTAAACAGAGCAGAATATAAAGCACTCCAGGCACAGATTAATCCGCACTTCTTATACAATACACTGGATACCATGAGTAGTATTGCAAGTATTAATAATTGCTCCATTGTAAGTGAATTATGCCAGTCTTTAGCAAGCATTTTCCGTTACAGCTTGGATTTTAAGCACCCGTATTCTACGGTTGCAAAGGAAATTGTGCATCTTAAAAACTACATCTATGTTATGAATGTTCGTATGGGGGAAGGCGTGGAGTATCAGTTCAACATAAGTGATGAGATACTACAGGATTCCATACCGAGAATTTCAATTCAGCCTATACTGGAGAATGCATTAAAGCATGGACTGCGAAATAAACGCGGAGAGAAGAAGGTAAGTGTGGAAGCCTATACCCAGGATAATATGCTCCATGTGGTGGTTAAAGACAATGGCATTGGAATGGATGCAGTATTAATGAACGAAAGACTGAAAGAGAATGATGTTGACGCTGTGGAGACAGGTAACTCCATTGGATTGTTTAACATTAATGCCAGACTAAAGATGTTATATGGGAAAGATTTTGGACTTCATATCGAAAGTGAACAAGGAGAAGGAACCAGTGTGTATCTGGTAATACCAAGATTAAGTGTGGATGAGGTGGGGACATGACAGAAATAACGTATAAAGTATTAATCGCAGATGATGAATATTGGACGCGGGAAAAGCTGCGTACAATGATTGATTGGAAGCAGTATAATATTGAATTTCTGGAACCTGCTGTAGATGGTGAAGACGTTCTGAAAAAGATTGAAGAGAATATGCCGGATATTCTAATAACCGACATCAACATGCCCTTTATTGATGGAGTTGAACTGATTAAGATTATCAAAGAGAAATATCCTGCAATTGTGGTATTTGTGATTAGCGGGTATGATGATTTTGATTTTGTAAAGAGTACCCTGCTCAACGGTGCAATTAATTACATGTTAAAGCCTGTCACAAAAATAGATTTGGTGAATACTCTTTCCAAGTCTCTTGAGATTATCAGCAGCAGAATTAAGCTGCAGCAGGAGCAGGAGGAACAGAGACTGCAAATATTAAAGGCAGCCTCCTCTATGAAGGATAGAGAGTTAAGTCTCTTGGTGGAGAAAGAGGAAGCAAGATACTCACCTGTGGTAATGATGAATAGTAATTTTGACTTTGCCGGTTATAGTTTGATATTAATAAAAATTCATAACCTAAGCGAATTGACTACAGAGTATGGGTACGATATCAACTTATTATCCTATTGGGTGAAGAAGCAGATCAGGGAATTAACAGGTTTAGATAATCTACTTATTTTTAATTATATTTACCGCTCAAATGAATTTATCATTATAACTGAATTAGAAAATTCAAAGCTTAGAAGAATGGCATTGGCTCTAGAGAAGTATTTTAATAATAAGATGAAAGCACCTGTCAGCATTGTGATTAGTGAGCATTCTTATTCCATTGAAAGTATTCATACAGCATATATTCAAAGTGTATCCATGTTGATGACCAGGAGATATAAGAATAGCAGTGTTGTGCTATTTTGTGAGAAGGATAATCCGGAGTTACATAAGGATGTAAAGAACTGTCTCACAGAAGAACAGGAGAATACTCTAAAGACTTTTTTAAATAATAAGAATCAATCCGGAGTAATAAAGCTAATCTTTGAGACAATTGGTCTTGGGAAGGGAAAGGTTCAGGAGTGGAGTTATTTAGAGGTAAAACAATCCGTAAAAAGAATCTGTAACGTCATTATGGAACACCAGCTTTCCAGCAGAACTCATAAAGAAATTATGGAATTGGAAAGCTTAGCGGAACTGGTAAACAGAACAGTAGAATATTTAAATATTGACCATTTGCAAGAAGCCCTGGAAGAAATGATTGATTATATCATTGATTTAAGAAAAGATGAGATTAGCTCCTCCATACGAGATGTAGTTAAAAATGCTATCAAATATATCGATCAGAATTATTTTGAAGACTTGTCTCTTGCATCTCTTGCGGAGCAATTTAATGTGGAAAGCTCCTATTTCTCTAAAATATTTCGCCAGGAAACCGGTGATAATTTAATGCTCTATATTGCAAAAAAGAGAATGAATAAATGTGTGGAATATATGGCTGATGCAAAGATTAGCTTAACCGAAATAGCCTTTATGGTGGGATATGATGATTATTCTTATTTTAACAGGGTTTTTCGTAAAATGATGGGGAGCAGTCCGAGTGAATATCGCAACGAGTTAATGCTTAAGAAGTAGGAGGACACAGGATGAAAAAGGGTATCGGCGCAGTGTTGCTTATCATAAGTCTAGTCATTATCCTTTATCTGTTTAATTATGAAGACCAGGCAAATATAAGCCCTTCCAAAGAAGAGGAAGTAATCGTACTTACGGTGCTCGCAGGACAATCCACGACAGATGCAGGAATTGAAGATATGATAGATGAGGCATTAGCAGTCAAGTTTCCGAAGGTTAAACTTGAGTGGGAATGTGTAGACTGGGGAGAAAAATTTAATCTACAGATGCAGGCAAGGTTTGCCTCCGGGGATATACCTGATCTGATCATCGGAAAGGCACAGGATGTGATGGCTTACTCCAGCAGCGGAAATCTTTCGCCCATTCCAGAAGCTTGTGTTCAGAGCATTGATGAACAGGCACTTCCTGCGGTATCCATAGATGGTGCTGTTTATGGTATACCGCTGAATTACATCTATCAGGGAGTTATTTATAATAAGAGTATGTTTACGCAATATGGAATCGAGGTACCTACTACACTGGAAGAACTTGACGAAGTGGTAGCTGCCTTTACAAAGAAGGGAATTACACCATTTGCAACCCATTTCTCCCAGAGCTGGCAGATTGGCAATATGACAATGCAATTTCTTACCAATGATTTATTTAATGTAACTCCGAACTGGGGAGATAAATTTAGAGAGGAAGAGACCGGCTTTCAAGGTAATGAAGTAATTGAGCATTGTATGCTGCAAAATAAATACATTCTTGAAAATTCCTGGACGGATGCCTTATACATTGACCAATACGAATGTGACAAACGGTTTATGGAAGGGGAAGCGGCAATGTACCTTACCGGAACCTGGTCACTGCAGTCGGTGAATGACCAGAAAGAAAAGAATCATTATGGTATCTTTCCTTATCCCAATCTAACTGGAGATGCTAAATTAATCCGGGAAACCAATATTACTTTTATGAAAAGCAGTACCAATAACAACAGTGAATTAGTAGATGAAATTCTGGAAGAACTGGTGGGTAATAATCAACTAATTAAGGAAATACTTGATTTTACACAGACCTATTCCTCAATTAAAGATATAAAGCCGGAGTTAAGTTATAGCATTGATGAAGATGTGAAGAAGTATGATGAAAGCCAGCAAGTGGTGGAAGTAACAAACGGCAATAATCAGCTGATTTGGAATTATCAGAACAATGTTGCACTTAAGCAGCAGGAATGGCTGCAAGGCCAGATTGCCTTGGATGAAGTATTAGAATATGCAGATCATAGAAGACAGGAAAGTAGTAATCGATAGAAGCTGCATTTTCACTTCTTTAACCTATAAGCCATAGCGTCGTCAAATATCGCAGCCATATCGAATTGATTTCCATATTTAAATTCAGTATCGTCAATATAGCTTTCAACAAGGACGATATACTCATTTTGTTGGGTGAGCGGCGTTGATTCAGGTATAGCTGTTCCTGCTTTTGGAGTTATGGAAGGTATTGATATATCGCTCACTGAAGATGGCTTCGCACACGAAACTGCTAAAAGCATAACAAATAAAAAGTTGGCAATGATATAGGGTTTCTTCATATCTAATAACCACGCCTCTCTAGGTGCCTCAAAAGCACTGACTTATTTGACGGTTAAAGTACAAGGAGTAATATGTCCAAAAAATTAAGATGGATAATTACTCCTTGTGCCATATAAGTGATTAATCGTTAATTGCTTCCACGCCAAGCTGTTTTAGCTTCTCAAGGTGATCTAACATGTTTTGCAGCACTTCCGGTGAGTGACCCTCCCAGTCCAAGATCTCACCTACAACTCGTAGTGGCTGTTGCGTACGGTAAGATCTGGTTGGGTTCCCGGGAAATTTCTTGTCCGTCAAATTTGGATCATTCTCGAAGCTGCCAGTGGGTTCTACTTGATAAATCCGACCGGGTGTGGCACCGACTGCAAGTTCAGCTCCCCAGATAGCTGCATCCAAGGTAGCAGTCAGGTAG